>NZ_JAGKRI010000357.1:0-65677 GCF_017939255.1 Aeromonas sp. Prich7-2 | reverse complement strand
TTTGCCCGGACGTTGCGCCCCGGCTGGCTGGTCGTGCCCGCTGCTGATTTTGACATGCTGGCAACCTTCAAATCCTCAATGACGATCATCGCGTGGTTTTTGCTGATAGTCGTTGTGACCTTGTGAAGGTAATCGCGGCGGGTATTAGCGATATGTGAATGCAGCCGCTGGATCTTGGCTTTTTGTTTCTTCCAGTTGCTGCTGAACTTTACCTTTTTGCTCAACTGGCGTTGGAGCCTTGCCAGCTTGGTCTGATTGGTTTTGAAGCTGTTGACGGGCTCAAACACCGTGCCATCTGACAGGGTTGCGAGCTTGGCGATCCCCGCATCCAGCCCGACCATTGAGCCGGAGGGGTGAATTGGCTCAAGCGTCTCCTGCTCGACCTGAAAGGAGATATACCAGTGCCCGGCTGCTTGGCTGACGGTCGCGTTTTTAATTTTCCCTTCAACTGGCTGGGACTGACGGAACTTGACCCACGCCAGCCCGGCAGGCAGCTTCACGCGACCCTTTTCAAGGCGGCAATACTTGTCGAAGTTGACGAACCGGATAGCGTCGCAGTTGTCGCTTTTTTTCTTGAATACGGGTGCCTTGGCGGCGAGTTTCTTATCAAAGCAGCGCATCCACGCGCCATGCAAATCCTTGAGCTTCTGCTGGAGGTTGTCGGTATATGCCTCGGCCAGAAAGGCCATTTCTGGGTCTTTCTTCCAACTGGTGAGCATCCTGTTCAGCTCAAAGGCAGAAGGCAGTTTTTCGCCAGCATCCAGAATGCGTTTGGTTTCTGCCAGCCCGTGATTCCAGACATAACGAGCACAACCGCCCAACTGGCGCAGGCGTTGCGCTTGTTGTTCGGTCGGTTCGAGTCGGAATTTGTAGGCTTTCAGAATTTGCATTTAGCGCTCAGTGTGTAGCATTATTGCCATATCTATTAAGCCCGATTGAGTGACAGAATGCAATTCACTAAAATTAATAAATCACGCCATGCGGCCTACGTTTTGCACGTACACTTGGTGTTTATCACCAAGTATCGAAAGCCGATACTGGGGGATCTGCATCACGCTTCCTTCGGTCAGTGTGCGGCAGAGGTTTGCAGAGATTTTGGTGCGGAACTGAAAGAGTGTGACGGAGAGGCTGATCATGTTCACATGCTGATAGAGTACGCGCCAACGGTACAGCTATCGGTACTGGTGAACTCGTTAAAGGCGGTCACATCAAGGCGACTGCGTAATGAATTTCTGGACTTGAGAGGTGCTTACAGCAAACCCGTACTCTGGTCACGCTCTTACTTTGCGGGCTCTTGCGGCGGAGCACCGTTGGAGGTGATCAAGCAATACATTCAAAACCAGCGGGGCTGACGCCCCGGCGAAATTCCCCTCCCACCTACGTCGGAGGGAGTCCCCTTTCGTATTTAAGATGGAGATCCAGAGGATGGTCAATCGCGACCCATTCTGCCCACAAACCAATTGATAATAGTTTTCATTTAATCAAGAATGGGCGCCATCATCAGCCAGGAGTATGCCCATGTCTCAACCCGCCCCGGCCAATCGCCCCCGCCTGCTCACCGTCAAGCATGTTCAGGATGTGAGCCCGCATCTGCGCCGAATCTGCCTGACCAGCCCCGAGCTTGTGGACTACCCCTTCAGCTGTGGCGGTGCTCATGTCAAGATCATGCTGCCCCGACCGGATCAGCGCGAGATAGTGTTGCCCACCCCCACCGACAAGGGGCCTCGCTGGCTCGATCCCGCCCAGAAACCCGTCATTCGCACATTCACCATACGCGCGTTTCGCCGGGAGGCGCTGGAGCTCGACATCGACTTCGCCCTGCACGGCGAGGCCGGCCCCGCCAGTCGTTTCGCCCTGCACGCCAAACCGGGGGACAGGCTCGCCATCTCGGGCCCGGGCGGTCCCGACCCCATGCTGCAAACGGCCGAGCACTATTACATGGCGGGGGATCTCACCGCCCTGCCCGCCATCAGCGCCATGGTGGAAGTGATGCCAGCCCATGCCCGCGGCCATATCGCCCTGCTGGTCCCCCATCAGGACGACGTGCAGGATCTGTCGCTGCCGGCCGGCGTCGACCTGCGCTGGTTCGTGGGCAATCCGGAGCAGGCCGCGACCCTGGTGGCGCATTTCACCGCCCAGCCTATGGTCGCCGAGGGGAGCTATTTCTGGTTTGGCGGGGAAGAGAGCCTGGTCGTGCCGCTGCGCCGCCACGTCAGACGCGCCCTGGATGCCGAGCGCCAGCGGGTCTACGCAGTCCCCTACTGGCGCAGTGGCAAGGATGAAGACGCCTACCATCAGGACAGGCACGCCGTGATGGACAGCTGATCCCCTCTTTATCTTGTGACTGGCGGGCTTCTTCCCTCGGGGAAGCGGCCTGCTTTTGCTGCGGTTCCCCCGCCATCGTTCTTTCTCCCCCCATCTTCGCCTGGCGATTTCATTGCACTTGCATTTGAGACAAACACTAAGATAATGACAATCATTCTCAACAACTGCGATGAGCCGTGAATCTGTCTGCTCCCAACAGGATGCCGCATACGGGTTCCCCATCGCACACATGCACAGCAAGGTAACTCCAGATGGCAGTTTTGAATTCGGTCATGCGCGCCTTCGCCATAGAGGCGCTACCCACCCCTGCCGAGCTGCTGGTGCAGCACCCCTGTCCGGCCGACATGACCCGGCACATCGACAACCAGCGCCATCAGGCACGCCGGATCCTGGCAGGTGAAGACGATCGCCTGCTGGTCGTGATTGGCCCCTGCTCCATCCATGATCCCGTCGCGGCCCTGGACTATGCCGGACGGCTGGCACGACTCGCCACCGCCTATGAAGACAGCCTTCAGATAGTCATGCGCGCCTATTTTGAAAAGCCGCGCACCACGGTGGGCTGGAAGGGGCTGGTCTTCGATCCGCACCTGGACGGCAGCAACGACATCAATCGGGGATTGCATCTGGCACGCCAGGTGCTGCTCGACATCAATGGGCTGGGGCTCGCCACCGCCACCGAATTCCTCGACACCACCAGCTTTCTCTATCTCGCCGATCTCGTCAGCTGGGGCGCCATCGGGGCACGCACCACGGAGTCTCAGGTCCACCGGCAATTGGCCTCCGCACTGCCCTGCCCCGTGGGATTCAAGAACGGTACGGACGGCAATATCCGGGTCGCCATCGATGCCATCCAGGCCAGTACCGCCTCCCATCTCTTCACCGCCCCCGGCAGCCAGGGCGGCATGGTAGTGATCAAGAGCGAAGGCAATCCCGATGGCCATATCATTCTGCGTGGCGGCACCCTGCCCAACTACTACCAGAGCGATGTGGCGGAGGCAGCAGACCGCCTCATCCGTCAGGGACTCCCCCCTCGCCTGATGGTAGATTGCAGCCATGGCAACAGCCAGAAGCTGCACACGAACCAGCTGAAGGTCGCCAAAGAGCTCTGTCGCCAGCTGAGCGAAGGGAGCCAAGCCATCGCCGCCGTCATGGTCGAGAGCTTCTTGCTGGGAGGAAACCAGAAACCGGCTCCTCTGGGTGAGCTGCAATACGGCCTGTCAGTGACCGATGCCTGCCTCTGCTGGGAAGAGAGTGAACACCTGCTTGCCATGCTGGCAGAGGCGGTCCAGGCCCGTCGCCGCACCCGGAGAAAATACACACACGCCGTTCAGTCTGAACTCGGACAACCCGTCATCTAGCATTCGGTTTATTTGTTTGCCACCAATCGGTGTCTGCCTCATCCGCACATTGTCCGGCATCGTGCGGATATATCGCAGAAGAGCGGTGTCAAACAGACCATAAATAGAGGGGATAAATTAATAGGCGGTGGGCGTCATGCATCAGCATGAAAAAGAGACGGGCCGCTCAGGCGTACAGATGAGGATCCACCGCCGCTATTTCATTCTGTCACAGCAGGTATCCATGATCGTTTCTCACAAGGGACGAAGATACACGGGCTGTATGAGTCCTCAGTGCGTATAAGTGGCGAGGTGGCGTGGAAGATGATGCGCCACCTTTATTGGGCACATGATGGTCATGGCTATTCCAGACGAGGCTCTCCAATTAACCAGAGTAACCTGCGCAATTGGGTTTTACTGCGACATCATCTGAACCCTGAAAATAATAATGCCGCCCTGCAGGCGGCATTATCGAGAATCGGATCCGGCGATCAGATCAGGAAATCGTTCAGATCCTTGCCAAGCGCAACTTGCTCGGCGATGGCCTTGGGCATACGACCCTGACCGGTCCAGGTCTTCTCCTGACCGTCTTCCTGATACTTGTATTTCGCAGGACGGGGAGCACGCTTGCTCTTGGTGGTGCCCGCCGCAGCCGGAGCCGCCACGCTGCCGATCAGCTCACGGGGATCGATACCAGCCTGTTGCAGCATTTCGGTGAATTCATTCAGTTTGCGCTGACGCTCTTCCTGTTCGGCGCGTTCCTGTTCAACGGACTCGGCACGCTCGTTATATACCAGGTCAAACTTTTCTTTCGCTTCTTGCAGTTGCTCAAACGGCAGTTCACGAATGGCAGCGCGCAAGCTGCGAATGTTCAGCAGAACCTTCAGAAACTCGTTCATTACTTCCTCACAGAATTATTTTTGTATGTCACAGGGATAACACGATTTGAGAATAGCATGCCCATTGGATAACAACATAATGTTTTTATACCATCCGGCAAAGCGCTGACACCATATGGACATTATTCACCGTGGTTAATTCCCTGCCTGATACTTATTGGGAATACTCTCACAGACTTTATTTCCTTTTTTCCCCGGTTAATCTCAGGCTCACCTCATCCGTTGCACACGGTGTTATCTCTTACCCGCGTCGCTCTGCGCCAGGTCATTTAGCAGCAGTGCCGGCCCTTATTGTACAAATAGTGCGCTCATGAGCATGACCTTCGCAGACAATAAACCAGGTCCCGTTTCAAGGTGCCCCTTGCGCCTGATCCTGTATCCAGCGGATGAATGCCTGGATCTTGGGACACTGGCGATGAGGGAGGGTCGCCAGGTAATAACGCGGCTCGCAGCGCACCGCCATATCCGGGAAGGGCATCACCAGCGCTCCGCTCGCCAGCGCCTGGCTTGCCAGCTGCCTGCGCCCCATGGCGACACCGGCGTGGTGGGTGGCGGCAAGGATCGCCAGATCCGCTCGATCAAATCCCATGTGTGACAAGCAGACCTCCAGGGAGAGATGCCAGTGACTCCCCCAGGTGCGCCACTCGTCGCTGTCGGTGTCCAGGCCCCAGGCCTGCCTGTCATGGAGCAGGCGGCACTGCTGCAGATTCCTCACCTCCCCCATCAGACCGTGGTCGCTGGCGTATTGCGGGCTGCACACCGGCACCATGTATTCATCCATCTGGGGGTGGATGGCCAGGCCCGTCGGGGTTCTGGCATCGAAGTTGAGGGTCAGATCGATGCCGTAGCCGTGCAGGTTTATATGCTCGTTGCCCGTCAGCAGGTTGAGCTCGATGTGAGGATGCAGACGGGAAAAATCGGCGAGCCTTGGCACCAGCCAGTACTGGGCGATGGAGGGGCGCGAGTGCAGCGTCAGGGAGCCCGACAGCGCCTGCTCCCTGATTTCCAGCACCTCCTGATTGATGAACTCCAGGGAGGAGGTGAGGGCCCAGAAAATGCGCTGCCCCTCCGTGGTCAAGGCCACCTTGCGGTGAAAGCGCTGGAACAGCAAAAAACCGAGCGCCTCTTCCAAGGCCGAGATGCGGTGGCTCACCGCGCTTGGGCTCAAGGAGAGCTCGTCGGCGGCGAGCGCAAAGGAGCCGTGGCGGGCCGCCGCCTCGAAGGTGTGGAGCCTGGCGAGCTGATGACTGCTGAGCAGCTTGCTCCTCACCCCTGGGTGCTCATCGCGTTGCATGGTTGGGCCTCCCTCTCTTTTATCTGGCGGATGATACCAGAAGGGCGAGGTTTGCATTCACCAGGAAGACTCAACTCACCTGTATGCGAAGACACAGCAGGGTAGATGACCATTTGCATCAACTGGGCTGATCCAAGCCACGCGTTTTATCATTTGTCACGGCAACGCTGGTGCCATTCAATGGGATGATTCCGTCACCACCCCGCGAGGCTTTCATGACACACATCGACATTGCCGGGCTCATCGCCCGCTTTCCCCTGCTCGAACCGCTGATCGCCCTCACCCCTGTGACCTGGTTCAATCCGGGGGCTACCTCCCTCGCGGAAGGATTGCCCCATGTGGGGCTCACCCGGCACGATGTGGCCTCCGCCTCCGCCCGGCTCGCCCGCTTCGCCCCCTACCTGTGCGAGGCCTTCCCCGAAACCCGTGCCAGCCACGGCATCATCGAGTCCGGGATCGCCGCCATCCCGACCCTGCAGGGGACCCTCAATGGGCGCTACGGCGTCGAACTCACCGGCAGGTTGCTGCTCAAACAAGACAGCCATCTGCCCATCTCCGGCTCCATCAAGGCGCGCGGCGGCATCCACGAGGTGCTGGCCCATGCCGAACACCTGGCCATCCAGGCTGGGCTGCTGCGCGAGACGGATGACTATCGCACGCTGTTCTCGGACGAGTTCCGCCACTTCTTCAGCCAGTACAGCATCGCGGTGGGGTCGACCGGCAACCTCGGCCTCTCCATCGGCATCATGAGCGCCCGCCTCGGCTTTCGCGTCACCGTCCACATGTCCGCCGATGCGCGGGAGTGGAAGAAGCAAAAGTTGCGCGAACATGGCGCCATCGTCGTGGAATATGCCGAGGATTACGGGGTGGCGGTGGAGCAGGGGCGCAAGGAGGCCGAACGCGATCCCACCTGCTTCTTCATCGATGACGAGCACTCTCGCACCCTGTTCCTCGGCTATGCGGTGGCGGGCGAGCGGGTGAAAAAGCAGTTCGACGAGATGGGCATCAGGGTGGACGCCGACCATCCGCTCTTCGTCTACCTGCCTTGCGGCGTCGGCGGCGGCCCCGGCGGAGTGGCTTTTGGCCTCAAGCTGGCGTTCGGGGACAACGTGCACTGCTTCTTCGCCGAGCCCACCCACTCCCCCTGCATGCTGCTCGGGGTCCACACCGGGTTGCACGATGCCATTGCGGTGCAAGACCTTGGCATCGACAACCTCACCGCCGCCGACGGCCTCGCGGTGGGACGCGCCTCCGGTTTTGTCGGCCGCGCCATGGAACGCCTGCTTGCGGGCTTCTACACCCTGAGCGATCAGGAGATGTACGACCTGCTGGGGCTCCTGGCCCGGGATGAAGAGATCCGGCTCGAGCCCTCGGCACTGGCGGGCATGGCAGGCCCCTGGCGAGTGGCCGCCAACCTTGAGTGGCAGAGTGGGCAGGGACTGGATGCAGCCAAGATGGCCGGGGCCACCCACCTGGTGTGGGCCACCGGCGGCGGCATGGTGCCCGCCGAGGAGATGGAAAAATACCTGGCCTGCGCCCGGATCTGATCTTTTTTTCGCCCCCGTGACCCGCCGACCTGGCGGGTTTTTCTGCTGCGAGATCAGCAAGATGGCACCTCAGCCCTCGCCCCCATGACACAGACGGCCAGACTGCTGGACAGCCTGATTTGTCATCCAGCCCCACCGACTGGTTATTTTGTGATACGATAGAGACCGTTTTTTGACATCTGCGCCCCGTTGTCCCCTTTTTCCGGTGAGATAACCACCGGTTCCGGCGACCAACACCTGCCGGGCGCAGCACAACATGTGCCCAGTTCGAATCGCTCCTGCGTGACCTTGACGCCTGGAGCACTCCCCTCTGGGCACCTTAGATAAGGAGATCGGGCGATGAAACAATATCAAAGCTGGTTGGGACAATATCTGATGAGCCGCCGTGACGGAGACCACGCCATGGCATCCGAGCTCGCCAGCTCCATCTGCGAATTCTGGCAGGCCCGTGGAGATGAGGCCGAGACCAGCAAATGGCAGCAGATCTACGAGCAGCACGTGGAAAAAACCACCTGACGACCTGCTCTCCTCCATAAAAAAACCGGCGCTCATGGCGCCGGTTTTGCATTTCAACGACCCGGATCACATCTGGTCGATCATGTCCTGGGCGAACTGGGAGCAGGAACGCAGGGTGGCACCTTCCATCAGACGCTCGAAGTCATAGGTGACGGTCTTGTTGGCGATGGCCGCTTCCATCCCCTTGACGATGAGGTCAGCCGCCTCGGTCCAGCCCAGGTGGCGCAGCATCATCTCGGCAGAGAGGATGAGGGAGCCCGGGTTGACCTTGTCCTGGCCAGCGTATTTCGGCGCGGTGCCGTGGGTGGCTTCGAACAGGGCAACGCCATCGCCGATGTTGGCGCCCGGCGCGATGCCGATGCCGCCGACCTGGGCCGCCAGCGCGTCGGAGATGTAGTCGCCGTTGAGGTTCATACAGGCAATGACGTCATACTCGGCCGGACGCAGCAGGATCTGTTGCAGGAAGGCATCGGCGATGACGTCCTTGACCACGATGGTCTTGCCGGTCTTCGGGTTCTTGAAGGAGCACCAGGGGCCGCCGTCGATGAGCTGGGCATCGTACTCTTTCTGGGCCAGGGCATAACCCCAATCCTTGAAGGCACCCTCGGTGAACTTCATGATGTTGCCCTTGTGCACCAGGGTCACGGAGTCGCGATCGTTGTCGATGGCGTACTCGATGGCGGCACGGACCAGACGCTCGGTACCGGCCTTGGACATGGGCTTGATGCCGATGCCACAGGACTCGGGGAAGCGAATTTTCTTCACGCCCATCTCGTTTTGCAGGAAAGCGATCACCTTCTTGGCTTCATCGCTGTCCGCCTTCCACTCGATGCCGGCGTAGATGTCTTCGGCGTTCTCGCGGAAGATCACCATGTCGGTCAGCTCGGGGTGCTTGACCGGGCTCGGGGTCCCTTCGTAGTAACGGACCGGGCGCAGGCAGACGTAGAGATCCAGCTCCTGGCGCAGGGCCACGTTGAGGGAGCGAATACCGCCGCCGACCGGGGTGGTCAGCGGGCCCTTGATGGCCACGCAGTATTCACGAATGAAATCCAGGGTTTCGGCCGGCAGCCAGGCACCTTCGCCATAGACATGAGTCGACTTCTCGCCGGTATAGATCTCCATCCAGGCGATCTTGCGCTCGCCTTTGTAGGCTTTCTCGACCGCAGCATTCACCACATTCAACATGGCCGGGGTCACGTCCACACCGATACCATCCCCTTCGATAAACGGAATGATGGGGTTGTGGGGAACCTGCAGCTTGCCGCTGGCATCGACTGTGATTTTCTGGCCCTGGGTCGGGATAACTACTTTGCTTTCCATCGGCATCTCCTAACTTCCGTTTGTTATCAATCTGATCGTTGCGCGCGGCCATCTTAAGCCCATCCATTTGCATAATCAAATAGCGGGCATGCATGTCAGACCATAGTCGGGGAGTGGATCACAGTGCGCCTGAGGATCCCCTCCTCCCTCGCCGCCCTCAGGTCCTGACGAGGCGCAGGCCCCGTCCATCCGGGCCTCTTCATCTAGTGATGACAGCGTCTCCCTGCCCTCGCCGCCCCGAAGGCGCCACTCCCCCAAATCCCGTTCGCCTTTACATCGTCGTAACCCCTTTGGCGAGGCAAGGCGCGCCGGGGGACAGGCTGCCGGATCCGGACTAGGCTCTTTGCCAGTGATCGGGGCGCCCGGGGCGTGGCCGGTCATGAAGAGAGCACGACAACAAGGAGAACACCATGTTTATCGTCACCAACCGGATGGTCAACGAGCAGGGCAAGACCCCCAGCGAGATCTTTGGCGAAAAACCCGCAGAGGGCCCCAACGAACTGCGCCTCGCCGAGGCCCGGCGTCAGGGCAAGCAGTGGCAGCTGGACCTGCTGCCGGATCAGATCACCGCCGAGATGGCCGCCAGCGTCGGCCTTGACCCCGACCTCCCCCACCCGGCCAGCGCCTATGTGGCGCGCAAGCTGCTGGAGCGCTGCGCCGGGACCGGCAGCACGGCCAAACAGAAGCTCAAGACCGGCAAACACCTGCTGCTGTTCGTACACGGCTTCAACAACGATCTTGACGATGTGCTGGAGCGAGCCGTGGGGCTCGAGGCCCGGTACGGCGTCGAGGTGCTCTGCTTCAGCTGGCCCGCCAATGGCGGCGGCGCCCGGGGCGTGCTGAGCTACAAGAGCGACAAGCGCGATGCCCTGGCCTCGGCCGGGGCCCTTGACCGGGTGCTGGAGAAGATGAAGGGGCTGCTCGACGAGTTCAACGGCCAGTATGTGACGCAGCTGGAAGAGAAGGCCCAGAAGAAGTTCGCAGACAACGGCGAGGCCTGGGATCGCTACTTTGCCAAGGAGGTAAACAAGCGATGCCCCTTCACCATCAACCTGCTGCTGCACAGCATGGGCAACTACCTGTTCAAGCACCTGCTGGGCAGCACCACCTACCACGCCAACCAGCTGCTGTTCGACAACATCATCATGGCCGCCGCCGACACCAACAACGAGCTTCACGCCCAGTGGGTCGATCGCATCCAGTGTCGCAACCGCCTCTACATCACCATCAATGAGCGCGATGGTGCCCTGATGGCATCGCGCATGAAGATGGGGGAGCAGCAAAAGGCGAGGCTCGGCCACTACACCCGGCGGCTGGATGCCAGAACGGCCACCTACGTGGACGTGACCAATCAGCCCCATGTGGGGGACTCTCACGCCTACTTCGAAGGGGATGCCCTCGCCAACGAGAAGGTGCTGCGCTTCTTCCACACCGTCTTCAACGGCGGCACCGGCGAGAGCGCGGAGCTGTTCGATGCGGCCCCTCTATCGCCTCTAGCCACTGCGCAAAAAAACCACCGCCCCGAACAGGGCGGTGGTTTTTCATTATGCGCTCACTTGGTGGCCACAAGGCCGCCAGGGGCTAGTGTTCTGCCGCTTCCGGCTGGGGCGCTTCGCTGCGCTCCCGTTGCAGTTCATCGACCCTGGCCTGCCATCTGTCCTGGGCCTGTTTTTGCCCCTGGGACTCGAATTCCTGGCGCATGGTGTCGATTTTTTGGTCAAGTTTTTCCATCAGGATGTCTCCTTACATCTCGGGTTACACACTGGCTGACGGCACTGTTTGGCCAACCTGCTCACCCGATTGGACACCAGGTTTTCCCCAATTGTCCAACAAAATAAACGATTGATTATGCAAAAACCAATCTAGAAAATGGGTTAAAGCTCCTTATGAAACCCCATAAGCCACCCTGAAAACGCCTGATAAAAGCACTGTTTTTGCCATTGATATCAATACCTTGATATTTATAACTTGCTCAATGACTCCCTTGAGATCGGCATGACGAGGATATGCACATTTTTTTTCACAAAAACTCCCCGCTCTCCGCAATGCTGTTCACTTAAGAGAATTTGAGTTCCAGTCCACGTAGTATCAGGACAAAAAATCGAGGGAGGCATGATGCCTCCCTCTTTCTATTGCAAGCCCCGCTGGATAAAGGCTGGAGGAAGATCGACTGGACACAGCCTTGCCCCCTCAACTCAAATCCAATTTATGAATAATCAGTCAAAAAAGTGCTTATCTGAACAGCATTGCCCGCTCTCCGGGCTTTGCGACCGGAAAGGCCCCCTTGTCCATCCAAAAATGCGATAGGTTATGACGCAACCCATCTCTTTAATGGATAGATAATCCCCAACCCCGGCCCTGCGGCTTGCCAGCCCGACCACCAGCAGGTTCGCTTGTTACCCATCCGGGCATATCCCGCCCCACTCCCGCCCCGATAAAATGGGGCCGCACCGCGCCTGCTGAGCGGGTTGTTGCCGCCCTCATCCCCTCTCGTCGGAGTCATGACATGGATCTCTTCTGGTGGTTTGCCCTGCCCGTCGCCGCAGGCACCTTCTATGGGTGCTATTTCTGGAACCAGCGCCATGCCCAGCCCGACTGGCTGCGTCTGCCTACCCGCGCCGACTACCTGCACCAGCATCCCGAATGCGCCATCGACGATGAACTGGGGGCGCGCTGCTGCGCCTGCGGCTCCGACAAGGTGCTGGGCCACCCCCAGACCGGCTGGCCTGATCATCGCTTTCGCCACACCTGCCTCGCCTGCGGCAAGGCGCTCTTTCGCACCGAAGAGCCCCCTATATAAGTATCCACATTCGCCCTTTTTGTATGGCGATGTATGGCGATGGCAGATGCTGACACCCGCAAAGCAGCAAAGAGCACATGCTCGGGACAGGGAGATGGCGCAGGCGTCTTGACAGGGAGAGCGCCTACCAGGTCAGAATGGGTTGTCGTTTGTGACCCTCTTTCGTACTATTGCCCGCCACTGCAAACCCCCTTTTCCGGCCCGGGCGTCATGCACGGCGCGGGCCCACAAACGGATAGCGATCCCATGACATCTCTGACCCACTGCTCGGTGCTGGCGATGACGCTGGTTGCACTGCCCGCCCTCGCCTCCGGTGACGGTGACGGGTGCGGCTTCTGGCTCACCGACTGCCCTCTCCCTACCTATCCGCTCTATCTCAACGAGAACGACACCCGGGGCAACCTGCTGATGCTGCTGGGGGATGCACAGCATCACCCCCTCCCCTTCACCCTGCCGGCGGATCCGCTGAACGAGCGCAGCCAGCCGCTGTTCTACCTCACCCGCCTCCCCCAGCCGGAGGAGGTGGAGGACCCGGCGCTGCGCGAGCAGCTCGGCAGCCGGCTGGCCGCCTACGACCCGTCCCTCCCACCGCTGCTCGAGCACTACGCGGGCCACGACTCCCTCTACGGCCACGCCATCTCCAACTCCCTCTCCTCGGTCAGCGCGTTTCTGGACGCCCTCGAGCAGAGCGAGGTGCCCGCCCCGGAGCGCACGTCGCTGCTGCGAAGCCGTCTGCTGATCCTGGGACAACAGGAGAGCCCGGCCCCCGCTACCGAAATGAGCGATGCTGCCCTGGAGTGGCAGGGGTATCTGCAGGCCGCCCGGCACTTCTACGAGAGCCGCTTCGAGGAGGCCCGCGCAGGCTTTGCCGCCTTGCAGCAGGCCAAGGCCCCCTGGGTGGCCGAGAGCGCGACCTACATGGTGATGCGCACGGAGATCAACCTCGCGATGAAGGAGGCGAAGGACGAATACGGCGATCAGGACGTGACCAGGAGCGACAAGGAGGCCCTTCGCCGCGCCATGGCCCAGGGTCAGGCCTATCTGGCGGCCTACCCGCAAGGGCGCTACGCCAGCTCGACCAGAGGACTGTTCAGACGCATCCAGTGGATGGCCGGTGATCTCGGCGCCCTGCGGGATGCCTATGACGAGGCCATGGCAACCCGCCAGCCCTTGCCGGCGCTGGAGGCCCTGGTCAACGAGATCGATCTCACCCTGCTCAGTGGCGATGCCTATCGCCATCAGGCGGCCTATCAGGACTCGGCCCAGCCGGCGCTGCTGTTCGTCAATGCCCTGCGGGGTCTCAGACCGACCTATGAGCGGCCGCGGGACTGGCAAGATGCCCAGCTGGACGACGCCATCGCGCACCTGCAAAAAACCGGTCACCAGGCGCAGGCGGCCTATCTCAAGGCCTACGCCCTCTTTTTGGACAAGCAGTTCGAGCAGGTGCTGGCCCTGCCCTCCCCCGGGCAGGAGGACGCCACCCTGGCATTCAGCCACCAGATGCTGCGCATCTGGGCCTGGCAGGGCATGAAGGCCTTCGACAAGGCCGAGCAGGCCCTGATGGCGCTGGTGGCCTCCCCCCTGGGTCAGGCCCAGCAGGCGTTCGTGGAGAACGTGCTGGCGGATCACTGGGTGCGCACCGGCAACACGGCCGCCATCTTCCAGCCGGGCAGCCCCATCACCCAGCTGCGCATCCGCGCGGCCGTGCTCAAGCAGGAGGCCGAACCCGCCCTGTTGCGCCAGCAAGCCAGTCAGGGCCCGAGCGCCGCGGAGCGGCAGATTGCGCTCCATACCCTGCTGGTACGGGATCTCATCGCCAGCGACCCGGCCACCTTCTTGCAGGATGTGGCCCTCATCCCCGCCGATTACAAGGAGGCGACCCCTCCCGCCGACGCGCCCTGGGAACCCGTGCCCAACGGGGATGTGCGCCTCTCGGCGTTCCAGTGGCGCGGAGAGGGGACGCCCCAGGGCTACCACTGCCGGGATCTGGCCCAGACCCTTGGCACCCTGGTGCAGCGCCCCGACGATGGTCATGCCCTCAACTGCTTCGGGGAGTATCTGCGCAGCCGGGATCCCCATATCGACCTGTGGCAGGATCGCGAGATGATCTGGGGGCTGGCGCAAGACGAGCGCCCCACGTTCCCGAGTCGCCTCGCCCTCTATCAGGCCGTGATTGCCAACCCCAAGGCGGAGCCCGAAGACAAGAGCTATGCCCTCTATCGCGCCATCCAGTGCTATGCCCCCTCCGGCTACAACAGCTGCGACAGCCAGGAGATCCCCAAACGCACCCGGCAGGCCTGGTTCAACACCCTCAAGCAGCGCTATGGCAACTCGGTGTGGGCCAGATCCCTCAAATACTACTGGTGAGCCATGAGCAGACCCCCTGAACGCGCCCTGCTGGCGCTGCTGCTGACGGCCCTGGCCACCCCCCTTGAGGCCAGTGTCGATGCCAGCGCCTATCACGGGTTCTGGCTCTGGTCCGCCACCCGCCACCAGCCGGTACTGGAACAGGCCAGCACCCTCTATCTGCATCAGGGGGAGATCCTGGACAGGCCCGGCGGTCCCCGCTTCGTCAAGCTGGGGCGGGTTCCCTCTCCCCTCAAGGCCGGGCAGGTCTGGCTGGTGGTGCGTGTCAACGCCCTCCCCCTCTCCCCCGCCCACGAGCAGGTGCTGGTGCGCCTCTACGAGGGGTGGCGCGCGGCCGGGGCCAGGGTGGCGGGCATCCAGATCGACTTCGATGCGGCGACCCGCCAGCTCGATCGCTATGGCAACGCCCTGCAACAACTGCGGCGTGCCCTGCCTCCCGGGTGCAAGCTCAGCGTGACGGGGCTGCTCGACTGGGCGAAAACGGGGGACGTGGCAGAGCTCAATCGCCTGCCCGTGGACGAGCTGGTGATCCAGACCTATCAGGGCACGCGCACGGTGCCGGGCTATCAGGCCTATCTGCCCGCCATGGCTCACCTGACCATCCCGTTCAAGGTCGGGCTGGTGCAGGATGGGGAGTGGGATCCCGCCTGGCAGACAACACTGGCCGCCTCCCCCCACTACCGGGGCGAGGTGGTCTTCCTGCTCAACCGCCCGGCGCCGATCCCGGGGACCAGCCCCCCTGTTCCCCGGCATGACGCCCACTGAGATGCGGGTGAACCCTATCGGGGACAGGGGCAAGGGCGTGCCCGCGGCAAGCAGCAGTGGCAGACCCAGATCCGGCTGGTGGCATCCACACCGGGCGAGATGCCGTGCGAGAGGAACGCCGCCCGGGCCACCACGTCGGTCAAGCCCGCCATCGTGCTGCGCGCCGCGCGCCGTCACAAACAGGGAGAGAAACAAGGATGACGTTTGTCGAGATGAACCCCGCCCACCTGCCGCTGGCCCTGCTGCTGGAGGCCGATCCCGCCGCGTCGCGCATCGCCGCCTACCTGCCCGGGGCCTGGGGCTTTGCCGCCCTGGCGGACAACGAGGTCGTGGGGGCCTGCGTGGCGGGCCTGGTGGGGGAGCAAACCGCCGAGATATTCAACATCGCCGTTGCCCCCAACTGCCAGCAGCAGGGCATCGGCTCCGGCCTGCTGCGCTTCGTGCTGGCGAACCTGACCGGGAAGGGGATAGGCCGTGTCGAACTCGGTACCGGCAGCTTCGGCCACCAGCTCACCTATTACCAGCGCCACGGCTTTCGCGTCCATGCCGTCGTGAAGGATCACTTCCTCATCCACTATCCCGAGCCCCTGATGGAGCACGGCATCCAGCACAAGGACATGCTGCGCCTCTCCCTCGCACTGGCGCCGGACATCGCCACCCCCTGACCCGAGAGGCAAGCCCCGCTCTCCCCCTGATGGCCGCCCCCTGTGGTACACTCCGCCATCCCCTGTTTTTGGTAGGCATGCGATGAAATCAGCCCGTCCCCGTCTCTCCCTCTCCGCCCGCCCTGACGCAGGCAGCACGGCCAGCGGGCCCACTACGGTGCGCCCATCCCAACGCCGGGAGGCCCGGCACCCAGGGAGGGTCAACGAGCGCAAACCGGCCCCCGCCCCGGCGGATCGCAAGCTGCTGCTCCTGAACAAGCCCTACATGGTGCTCTGCCAGTTCACCGACGAAGGGGGCCGCGAGACCCTCAAGGATTACATCACCGAGCCCGGCATCTATGCCGCGGGCAGGCTGGATCGAGACAGCGAAGGGCTCTTGCTGCTCACCAACGACGGCAAGTTGCAGGCACGCCTCACCCAGCCGGGAGAGAAGACCCCCAAGACCTACTGGGTGCAGGTGGAAGGCATCCCGAGCGAGGAGAAACTGGCGGCCCTTCGCGCCGGTGTGGAGCTCAACGACGGCATGACCCTGCCCGCCGGGGCGCGCATCATGGATGACCCTGCGGTGTGGCCACGCAATCCGCCCATACGCGAGCGCAGGGAGATCCCCACCTGCTGGCTCGAGATAACAATCGTGGAGGGGCGCAACCGCCAGGTGCGGCGCATGACCGCCCACATCGGCCACCCCACCTTGCGCCTCATCCGCTACGCCATCGGGGAGTGGACCCTCGATGGTCTGGCGCCGGGAGAGAGCCGCGCCCTGCCCGCTCCCGAGCTGGCCCCCGCGCCACGACCAGCCTCCACGCAAGGCAAACCACGGGCATCCGCCGCAGCCGGGGGCACTGGCCGCAGTGCCCCCGGCACCGCCCGGCCAACAGATCAGGAGCCACCCCTGGGGCGGGACCGCCGCGGGGCAGACCCGCGCCCCGGCAATCGCAGCGGCGGGCGCACCACCGCCCGCCGTCCGGCTCGCCCCAAGCCCTCTGAATGAAGGCGACAGCGGATCTGCATCGAGCGCCCCTGCCGGGGCACAGACAACAAGACAAGGAGTCCTTATGAGCGATCACCCACCGCTGCCCACCCGCCTCACCGTGGCCGCCCTGGTGCACTGGCAGGGGCGTTTCTTGCTGGTGGAAGAGGAGATTGCGGGCAAGCGCCGCTTCAACCAGCCCGCCGGCCACGTGGAGCCGGGAGAAGATCTCATCCAGGCGGCCTGCCGCGAGCTGAAGGAGGAGACGGGACTCACCGCCGCCCCCACCGGCTGGCTCGGGGTCTACCTCTTCAAACCGGCGGACAGCGAGGCCACCTTTGTGCGCACCGCCGTCATCTTCGACCTTGAAAAGTCGCCCGGTCAGCACCATCCAGAGGATCCCGACGGTGACGTACTGGCCTGTCACTGGCTCAGCCTGGAGGAGATTGCCGAGTGCAAGCCCGCCCTGCGAAGCCCCCTGGTGTGGCAGTGCATTCAGGACTATCTGGCAGGCACCAGGCTGCCGCTGTCGGCCCTCAAGGCCTTCATCTGAGAGCCTGCCCACGCTCTTACTGCGAGACCGTGATCAAGGCTCATGTGCTGCTCGGAATCCTCACGTATATCTATACGTTCCGGTTCCTGCGCTGCTCTTTACCTTGCTGACGGCCTCTCGTGACAGATCGTGAACAGGCTATGCGGGACCGTTTGGCGCCATTTTTTCATCATGGCGCCGACAAATAGAAAAACGATTTCCCGCCGCCGGGCTTCCAAGGGGAACGGCGGCAGGGAGATGTGACCGGGGGCGCAAAACTCTGGTAGAATACGCCCCGTTTAAACGAACTGGTAACTTCGACTAATGACAGACAACAGCCAAATCAAGGTGATCGTCGGCATGTCCGGCGGCGTGGATTCTTCCGTCTCGGCCTACCTGCTCCAGCAGCAGGGCTATCAGGTCGAAGGCTTGTTCATGAAGAACTGGGAAGAAGACGACACGGACGAGTACTGCTCTGCCGCCCAGGATTTGGCTGATGCCAAGGCCGTCTGCGACAAGCTGGGGATGAAACTCCACACCATCAACTTCGCCGCCGAATACTGGGACAACGTCTTCGAACACTTCCTGGAAGAGTACAAGGCGGGTCGCACCCCGAACCCGGACATCCTGTGCAACAAGGAGATCAAGTTCAAGGCGTTCCTGGAGTTTGCCGCCGAAGAGCTGGGGGCCACCTACATCGCCACCGGCCACTATGTGCGCCGTGACGACAGCACCGGCCGCCCGCGCCTGCTGCGCGGCCTCGATACCAACAAGGATCAGAGCTACTTCCTCTATACCCTGAGCGAAGCCCAGGTGGGTCAGAGCCTGTTCCCGGTCGGGGATCTGGAAAAACCCGAGGTGCGCCGCATCGCCGAGCAGCTGGATCTCATCACCGCCAAGAAGAAAGACTCCACCGGCATCTGCTTCATCGGTGAGCGCAAGTTCAAGGACTTCCTGGCCAAGTTCCTGCCCGCCCAGCCCGGCCCCATCGAAACCGTGGACGGCAAGATCATCGGCGAGCATCAGGGGCTGATGTACCACACCCTGGGCCAGCGCAAGGGGCTTGGCATCGGCGGTCGCAAAGATGCCACCGAAGAGGCCTGGTACGTGGTGGACAAAGAGGTGGAGCGCAACACGCTCGTGGTGGCGCAAGGGGAACACCCCCGCCTCTACTCCGACGGCCTGGTCGCGAGCCAGCTGCACTGGGTGGATCGCACCCCCATTCGCGCGCCGCGCCGCTGCACCGTCAAGACCCGTTACCGTCAGGAAGACATCCCCTGCCTGATCCAGCCCATCGACGATGAGACCATCCGGGTCATCTTCGACGAGAAACAGGCTGCGGTGACCCCGGGCCAGTCCGCCGTCTTCTACGACGGGGAAGTGTGTCTGGGCGGCGGCATCATCGAACAACGTTTCAGCCATCCGGTCTAAGGGCTGGGCGCTCACGAGCGTCCGCGCTGTATTCCCTTCTCCCCTCGCGGGAGAAGGGTTGGGGATGAGGGGGCAACCACCCTCACCCTGACCCTCTCCCTGAGGGAGAGGGGACAAAGAAAAACAGTACCAGGCAGCGATACATGATTGGCAACGTCCAGGCCGGATCATGGCATCGGCCGGTGAAAGAACAGAACAGGGCCGTGAAGATATGAGCGACAAATTCCAAGACAGAACCATGGCCTTCGCAGGCATCTGCCAGGCCGCCTATCTGGTGCAGAAAGTGGCCCGTGACGGCTCCTGCGACGAAGCCTCCCTGCGCGAGAGCCTGCAAAGCATTCTGGTCACCAACCCCACGCAGCCGCTGGAAGTGTTCGGCAGCCACCTGGCCATTCGCGACGGCTATCGCGCCCTGGTGGAACAGCTGGGGGCCGACGGCAGCCAGAAGAATGCCGAGCTGACCCGCTACGTGGTGAGCCTGATCGCGCTGGAGCGCAAGCTCGCCAAGCGCAAGGACATCCTCAACATGCTGGGGGAGCGGATCAGCCAGATCGGCCGCCAGCAACAGCATTTCGATCTGCTCGACGAGCAGATCCTGGCCAACATGGCGAGCATCTACAGCGACCTTATCAGCCCCATCGGGCCGCGCATCCAGGTGGCGGGCACCCCGCTCTTCCTGCAGCAGCCCCTGGTGCAGCACAAGGTGCGCGCCCTGCTGCTCGCAGGCATCCGCGCCGTGGTGCTGTGGCGCCAGCTCGGCGGCAGCCGTACCCAGATCATCTTCGCCCGCAAGAAGATGGTGGAACTGGCCAAACGATTTTAACCCCCACACCAATCATCAGGAGTTCACCCCATGGAGCTGTCCGCGCTGACTGCCGTTTCCCCGATTGACGGTCGTTATGGCGACAAGGCCGATGCCCTGCGCCCTATCTTCTCCGAATTCGGTCTGCTGCGTTTTCGCGTCGAAGTCGAGGTGCGCTGGTTGCAAAAACTGGCCAGCCACGCCGGGATCCCGGAAGTCCCTGCCCTGAGCGAGGCAGCCAATGCCGTGCTTGACGGCATCGTCAGCAACTTCAACGAGCAGGATGCCGCCCGCATCAAACAGATAGAGCGCACCACCAACCATGATGTGAAAGCGGTGGAGTACTTCCTGAAAGAGAAGGTGGAAGTGAACCCGGAGCTGGCCGCCGTCAGCGAATTCATTCACTTCGCCTGCACCTCGGAAGACATCAACAACAACTCCCACGGCCTGATGCTGAAGACCGCCCGGGAAGAGGTGATCAAGCCTTATTGCGAAAAGCTCATCGGCGAGATCAAGCGCCTGGCCGTCGAGTACCGCGACATGCCGCTGCTGTCACGCACCCACGGTCAGCCGGCGACCCCGAGCACCATGGGCAAGGAGATGGCCAACGTCGCCTACCGTCTGGAGCGCCAGCTCAAGCAAATCATGGCGGTGGAGCTGCTGGGCAAGATCAACGGTGCCGTGGGCAACTACAACGCCCACATCAGCGCCTACCCGGATGTGGACTGGCACCAGTTCTCCGAGGAGTTCGTCACCTCTCTCGGCCTGACCTGGAACCCCTACACCACCCAGATCGAGCCCCACGACTATATCGCCGAGCTGTTCGACGCCCTGGCCCGCTTCAACACCATCCTGATCGACTTTGACCGTGACGTCTGGGGTTACATCTCCCTGGGTCACTTCAAGCAGCGCACCATCGCCGGCGAAATCGGCTCCTCCACCATGCCCCACAAGGTCAACCCCATCGACTTCGAGAACTCCGAAGGCAATCTGGGTCTGGCCAACGCCGTGTTCCAGCACCTGGCGAGCAAACTGCCCATCTCCCGCTGGCAGCGTGATCTCACCGACTCGACCGTGCTGCGCAACCTGGGTGTGGCGGTGGGTTACTCCCTGATTGCCTATCAGGCGACCCTGAAGGGCATCTCCAAGCTGGAAGCCAACGCGGACGCCATGGCCGCCGATCTGGACGCCAACTGGGAAGTGCTGGCGGAACCCATCCAGACCGTGATGCGCCGCTACGGCATCGAGAAGCCCTACGAGAAGCTCAAAGAGCTGACCCGTGGTCGCCGCGTCGACGCCGAAGGGATGCGCACCTTCATCGACACCCTGGAGTTGCCGGAAGCGGTCAAGGTCGAGCTGAAGAAGCTGACCCCGGCCAACTACATCGGCGACGCCCAGCGTCTGGTCGATCTGCTGAAATAAGTGATGTAACCGAACCGGCGGGGGCTCTGTCATGACGGCAGGGCCCCCGTTGATTTTGGCCCATTTGATATGATCACCCTCTATCGGGCCATTTCAGAGCCCTTGCCCAAGCCCGCCTTGGGCAAGCCCTCTCACAAGATACGAGAAGCACCATGTACCAACTCAATCTGGATATCGCTCACTTCCTCGAGCACTACTGGCAGAAGCGCCCGCTCCTCATCAAGGGCGGTTTCACCGACTTTCAGGATCCCATCAGCCCGGACGAGCTGGCAGGTCTGGCCATGGAAGAGGTGATTGAGTCGCGCCTGGTCACCCGCTTCAACAACAAGTGGGAGGCGGCCCACGGCCCCTTCGAATCCTACGATCACCTGGGGGAAGAGAACTGGACCGTGTTGGTGCAGGCGTGCAACCACTGGGTACCCGAGGTGCACGAGCTGGCGGTGCCGTTCCAGTTCATCCCGGGCTGGCGCTTTGACGATGTGATGGTGAGCTTCTCCACCCCTCACGGCGGTGTCGGCCCCCACATCGACAACTACGATGTCTTCATCACCCAGGGTCAGGGCAAGCGCCACTGGCGGGTCGGCGATGCCAAGCCCTTGAACGAGTTCGCCGCCCACGCGGCCCTGCTGCACTGCGAGCCGTTCGAGGCGATCATCGACGTCATCATGGAGCCGGGCGACATCCTCTACATCCCGCCCGGATTCCCCCACGAGGGCTACGCCATCGAGCCCTCCCTGAACTTCTCGGTGGGTTTCCGCGCACCGGACGCCAAGGCCCTTGTCTCCTCCTTTGCCGATCACCTGATCGACAACGAGATCCGCACCGAACGTTACGGCGACCCGGACCTCCAGCCCCGCGCCCGCCACGGGGAGATCCAGCCCCATGAGCTGCACCGCCTGCGGGAGCTGATGCAACAGGCCCTCGACGACGAGACCCTGTTCAAGGAGTGGTTCGGCACCATGATCTCCGAGGCCAAGCACGATCTGGACGTCAATCCGGTGGAGCCGGACTACAGCGCCGACGAGGTGGCCGACCTGCTGAGCCAGGGGGAGCCCGCCATCAAGGTGCCGGGGTTGCGCAGCGTCTGGTTCAGCGGCGAGAGCCGCACCTGCTACATCGACGGCGAAGCCTGGACCCTGCCAAGCGAGGATCCGGCCGCCATCGCACTCCTGTGCGACAAGGACATCATCACCCAGGACGCGCTGGTGGAACTGGCCGATCAGGCGGGCTTCCTGCAACTGCTGACCCGGCTGGTCAACCGCGGCTACTGGTTCTTCGGCTGATCCAGAGGGCTGCCGCCCCTCCCGGCGTGCCGGGAGGGGCGGCGTTTTTTTCCGCTGTAGGCCTACCGGCTCCAGCCTTGCGTTGCTTCGTCCTGACGCCGCGGGAGGGAGTGACTACACTGGATGACGGCCAACGGCATCGGGCCGGATCGCCCCCGCAATGGGGCCCTGTTGTTTGTCATTTAACAACATGGGATCGGGCAGGATGCGGGGCCAGAAATGGGAACCAAATGGCCTCAGTTGCGGAAAATCAATTATTTTAGCCCCTAAAATGAGCTGTGATCGAAAACGTTATCTTTCAAATTGAGGCCGTTTTCGCTCAAAACGTTGTTTCTGGATCATAAAAAGTATCCAAAAACTGGTGTATATTGCACGGCGGAAATTCCTTAACCATGAAGACTGACATGAAAAAGACCAAAATCGTCTGCACCATCGGTCCCAAGACCGAATCCAAAGAAATGCTGGGCAAGATGCTGGATGCCGGCATGAACGTCATGCGCCTGAACTTCTCCCACGGCGACTACGCCGAACACGGTGGTCGCATCAGCAACCTGCGCGCTGTCATGGCCGAAACCGGCAAGCACGCAGCCATCCTGCTGGACACCAAGGGTCCGGAAATCCGCACCATCAAGCTCGAAGGCGGCAACGACGTCTCCCTGGTCGCCGGCCAGACCTTCACCTTCACCACCGACCAGACCGTGGTGGGCAACAAAGACAAAGTCGCCGTCACCTATGCCGGTTTTGCCAGCGACCTGCGCGTCGGCAACCGCATCCTGGTTGACGACGGCCTGATTGGCCTGGACGTCATCGAAATCACCGAGCGCGAAGTGATCTGTAAAGTGCTCAACAACGGTGACCTGGGCGAGAACAAGGGCATCAACCTGCCGGGCGTCTCCATCAAGCTGCCGGCCCTGGCCGAGAAAGACAAGCGCGACCTCATCTTCGGTTGCGAGCAAGGCGTTGATTTCGTTGCCGCCTCCTTCATTCGCAAGAAAGAAGACGTGCTGGAAATCCGTGAGCACCTGAAAGCCCACGGCGGCGAGAACATCCAGATCATCTCCAAGATCGAAAACCAGGAAGGCCTGGACAACTTCGACGAGATCCTGGCTGTCTCCGACGGCATCATGGTTGCCCGTGGCGACATGGGTGTCGAGATCCCGGTAGAAGAAGTGATCTTCGCCCAGAAGATGATCATCGAGAAGTGCAACAAAGCCCGCAAAGTGGTCATCACCGCCACCCAGATGCTGGACTCCATGATCAAGAACCCGCGTCCGACCCGCGCCGAAGCCGGCGACGTGGCCAACGCCATCCTGGACGGTACCGACGCAGTCATGCTGTCCGGTGAGTCCGCCAAGGGCAAGTACCCGCTGGAAGCCGTGACCATCATGGCCACCATCTGCGAGCGTACCGATGCCGTGATGCCGTCCAACCTGTCTGCTGCCAACGACAGCAACAAGCTGCGCATCACCGAAGCGGTCTGCAAAGGCGCGGTAGAGACCTCCGAGAAGCTGGACGCCCCGCTGATCGTGGTTGCCACCGAAGGCGGCAAGTCTGCCAAGGCCATCCGCAAGTACTTCCCGAAAGCCTGGATCCTGGCCATCACCACCAACAAGAAGACCGCTGCCCAGCTGGTGCTGACCAAGGGTGTGGTTGCTCACGTGGTTGACTCCATCGCCTCCACCGACGACTTCTATCGCATCGGCAAAGAAGCCGCGCTGGAAATCGGCATGGGCGTGAAGGGTGACGTGGTTGTCATGGTCTCCGGTGCCCTGGTACCGAGCGGTACCACCAACACCGCCTCCGTTCACGTACTGTAATCAGTCCTGAACCGATGAAAGCGGCGCCTGCGGGCGCCGTTTTTTTTTATCTCTCCCCCTGCTGCCCCTCTTGCGCCGGTGCTAGAATCCACGCGGATTTTACCCTGGTGGAAAATCCCCCGAACATCGCATAATCACCCGGACGCTTTATGCTCTCAACACGCTTCAAAAGAGCCTCGGCCACCCTGCTGCCGCTGCTCTGTTTACTCATTACCTTCTGGACCCCGAGCACCCTGGCGCAGGATCTGCCCCAGCGCGCCACCGTGCAGCGGGCGCTCGACGCCCTCGGCAAATCGGACACCCCCACGGCCAGCCAGCAGGCGGACCAGAAGTTCCTGACTGACACCCTCTCCCTCCTCGACAGCATCGACAAGGAGAAGAGCAAGGCCAAAACCCAGAGCGAACGCCTGCGCACCCTGCCGGCAGAGCTCAAGGAGATCGGCGCCAAGCTCGACGCCCTGACCCAGGGCAAGAGCCCGGAGCAGCTCAAGAGCGAATACGCCACCATGAGCCTGGCGGAGCTCGATGCCCGCCAACCCGAGATCATGGCCAACATGCAGGCGGCCCAGGAGGCCCTTGGCACCATCGGCAGCCAGATCACCAACCTGCAGACCCTGCCGGAGCGGGCCCAGGCCAGCATGAGCCGCGCCTATCAGCGCAGCCAGGAGATCCGCACCCGCCTCAACGCCGGGGACGGGGTGAGCAGCGCCGAGAAAATGAAGCTTAATGCCGAACTGGCCCTGCTGGATCTGCAACTGGCCAACCTGCAAAAGGAGCTGGACAACCGCACCAGCATGCAGGATCTGGTGGTCAAGCAACGGGACTACCAGAGTGCCCGTCTTGCCAGTGAAGAGCAGAAACTGCAGGCATTGCAGGAGCAGAGCAGCGCCAAGCGCCTGGGGGATACCGAGAAGACCGCCGAAGAGACCGGCGAACTGGTGGCCGCCGAAGACAACCCCCTGGTGCAAAAAGAGCAGGAGCTCAACTACCAGCTCAGCCAGCAACTCATCAGCTCCACCAACAGCCTCAACACCCTGGCCCAGAAGAACCTGCAGGCGAAGAGCATGCTGGAGCGCGGCACCCAGACCGAGCGCAACCTCAACGAACAGGTGCAGATGCTCAAGGGCAACCTGCTGCTCTCGCGCATCCTCTATCAGCTCTACCAGCAACTGGAAGCGGCCCCCTCCACCCTGGTGAAGAACCTGGAGGAGCAGATCGCCGACCTGCATCTGGCCCAGTTCGAACTGAGCCAGCAGCGTGACCAGCTGTTCCAGAAGAACCAGTATCTGGACAACCTCATTGCCAGCAGCGGCGAGACGGTGAGCGACGAAGACAGGGCCAGCCTTGCCAAGCTCATCGACACCCGCATCGGCCTGCTGGATCAGCTCAACCGCCAGATGGATGCCCAGCTCACCAACGCCATCAGCCTGCAACTGACCCAGCAGCAGCTGACCCGGGTCTATGCCTCCATCGAGTTCACCCTGCAGCAGCACATCTTCTGGGTGAGCAGCAACAAGCCCATCGATGCCAAGTGGTTCATCACCTGGCCGGCCCAGGCCTTCAAGCAGGCCTCCGACTGGGTGCTGAAACCGGACTGGAGCGGCTGGGGCGACATGCTGCTGGCGGTCTCCCTGCTCTCCCTGCCGCTGCTGCTGGTGGGCGGCCTGCTGCTGTGGAAGCGCGGCACCCTGCTCGAGCGCCAGAAGAAGATCGTCAAGGATCTGGGACGTTTTCGTCAGGACAGCCAGTGGCACACCCCCCGAGCCCTGCTGTTCACCGTGCTGCAACGCCTGCCGGGCACCCTCTTCATCCTGGCCGCCGGCCTGCTGCTCGCCTATTGCGGCCTGCTGAGCCCGAGACTCATCTTCCAGATCACCCTGAACCTGGCCCTCGGCTACCTGGTGTTCAGTGTCTACCTGTCGGTGATGCGACCGGGGGGCATCGGCGAGACCCACTTCCGCATGCCGCGGGACGAGCTGCAGGCCAAGCGCAACAGCATGCGCTACCTCTGGCTGCCCCTGCTGCCCCTCATCATGCTGTCGACCAAGGCGGTGGTGGAGCCCTCCTCCCTTGGCAACGACGTCATCGGCCAGGGCATGACCATGCTGCTGCTGGGGCTGACCGCCTACCTGGTGCTGCCCATCTCCCGCGCCCGCATCAAGGGCGAGGCGAGCATGTTGCAGACCCTGACCGCCGTCGCCCTGGCGCTGGCGCCGGTGGCCCTGATGGTGCTGGCAGCCCTTGGCTACTACTACACGGCCCTGAAACTCACCGGCAGGCTCATCGAGTCCTTCTACCTCATCATCATCTGGGGTCTGGTCTATCGCACCGCCCTGCGCGGTCTTGAGCTGGCGGCCCGTCGTCTGGCCTATCGCCGCGCGGTCGCCAAGCGGGAACACAAGACCCAGGAGGATGCGGAAGGGGGCGAAGCCATCGAAGAGCAGCCCATGGATCTGGAAGAGGTCAGCCAGCAGTCCCTGCGTCTGACCCGCATCATGCTGCTGCTGGTGTTCGGCGTCGCCTTCTACTGGCTCTGGTCTGATCTGGTGGCGGTCTTCACCTACCTCGACAGCGTGGTGCTGTGGCACAAGAGCGAGGGGACCGGGGCCAACGCCGTGCTCTATCCCATCAGCCTGAGCGACGTGCTGACCGGCCTCTTCGTGTTTGGTGCGGCTCTGTCGCTGGCCCGCAACCTGCCGGGCCTGCTGGAGGTGCTGGTGCTCTCCAAGCTGCGCCTCGCCCAGGGCACGGCCTACGCCTTCACCACCATGCTCAACTACGCCCTGATCGGGGTGGGCAGCCTGACGGCGCTGGCCATGCTCGGGGTCCAGTGGGAGAAGCTGCAGTGGCTGGCCGCCGGTCTCTCGGTCGGTATCGGTTTCGGCATGCAGCAGATCGTCTCCAACTTCATCTCAGGCATCATCATTCTGTTCGAGCGCCCGGTGCGGATCGGCGACACCGTCACCATCGGCACCATCTCGGGCACGGTCAACAAGATCAGGATCCGCTCCACCACCCTCACCGACTTCGACCGCAAGGAGGTGATCATCCCGAACCAGCAGCTGATGATAGAGCGGCTCATCAACTGGTCCCTGTCCGACACCGTCACCCGGGTCATCGCCCGGGTCGGGGTGGCCTATGGCTCGGATCTGGATCTGACCCGCAAGCTGTTGATGCAGGCCGCCATGGAGAACAGCCGGGTGCTGAAAGACCCGGCCCCCATCGTCTACTTCCTCACCTTCGGGCCCAGCACCCTGGATCACGAGCTGCGCTTCTTCGTGAGCGAGCTGGGGGATCGCAACCCGGCCATCGACGAGCTGAACCGCCGCATCGACGTGCTGTTCCGCGAGCATGGCATCGAGATCGCGTTCAACCAGATGGACGTCTACATCAAGAACATGCAGGGAGACGAACAGAAGGTGGAATCCCGCCCGGCGCTGCCGCCGGCAGGGAACCAGCCCGTCTGATCCCGCCCGCTTCACAGGCCCCGTCACGGGGCCTGTTTTTTTCTGCCCGCCCCCCGCCTTGGAAAGCGCAGATCGCCCCCAATATAGGGAAGACAACGGACTGTCTGCATGAGGAACCCAATGGACTCGCTCTACGCCGTGGTGCTCTTTGCCATCTCGGCATCGGTCACCCCCGGCCCCAACAACATCATGGTGATGAGCGCCGGCGCCAGCGTCGGGATACGCAAGAGCCTGCCCCTGCTCATGGGGATCTGCGTCGGCTTCACCCTGATGCTGTTGCTGGTGGGGCTGGGCTTTGGCCAGCTCTTTACCCGCTTCCCCCAACTCCACATGTTCATCAAGTGCGCGGGCACCCTCTATCTGCTCTATCTTGCCTGGCTCATCGCCCGCCCGACGGACGGGATGGCTGACAGCAACGGGACCCGCCCGTTCGGCTTTTTCAAGGGTGCCCTGTTCCAGTGGGTCAATGCCAAGGCCTGGGTGGTCGCCACCGGTGCCATCGCCGCCTTCACCAGCGCGGGAAGCGACCCCTTTGAGCAGCACCTCGTCATCGCCCTGACCTTCTTCATCGTCTCTTTCCCCTGCGTCGGACTCTGGCTCCTGTGCGGTTCCCTGCTCAAGCGCTGGCTGGCAAACGATCTTGCCCGTCGCCGCTTCAACCAGGTGATGGCAGCCCTGCTGGTACTGTCAGTGGTGCCCGTCATTCGCGAGATCCTGATCCCCGCCTGAGACGCCGGGACTCCCCTTTCCCTTGACCCGACGGATGGCCGTCGCAAAGGAGATGCAATGCAACAAGTGGTCTATGTGGCCAACCCGGTGAGCGGGTTGATCCATGTGTTTCGCCTCGAGGCAGGCACCCTCGCCCCGCTGCAGGAAGTGCAGACCGGCGGCGAGGTGCAGCCCCTGGTCATCAGCCCGGACCGGCGCTGGCTCCATGCGGGGGTGCGCCCCGATTTTCGGGTGCTGAGCTTCCCCATCTCCGCCGATGGGCGGCTCGGGGCCCCGACCTCGGCGCCGCTGCTCGGCAGCGCCTCCCACACCTGCACGGACGACAGCGGCCGCCTCTTCTTTGCCGCCTCCTACGCCTTCAACCACGTCACCGTCTCCCGCCAGGATCAGGCGGGCCGGATGCAGCCCCCTCACCAGCGTCTCGACGACCTGATGGCGGCCCACTCGGTCACCTGGCTTGCGGGGCAAAACGGGGAGCAGGAGCTGCTGGTGGCCTGCCTGAAAGAGGACAGGGTGCGCCGCTTTGCCCTGGTGGACGAGAGGCTGGTTCCCCACCCGTTGGGGGACATTCACACCGCACCCGGCGCCGGGCCCCGCCATCTGGCACTGCACCCGGACAACGGCGATCTCTATTGCCTCAACGAGCTCGATGCCACCCTCAATCGCTACCACAGGGAGGCGGATGGACAGATAGTGGCGCGCGAGAGCCTGGACATGCTGCCCCCAGGCTATGAGGGGGAGCGCTGGGGCGCCGACCTGCACCTGACCCCGGATGGACGTTTTCTCTACACCAGCGAACGGGCCAGCAGCCTGCTCACCCTGTTCGGCGTCTCCCCCCAGGATGGCGCCCTCACCCCCCTCGGCCACTTCCCGACCGAGGCCTGTCCCCGGGGCTTTGCCATCGACCACAGCGGCCACTGGCTCATCGCGACCGGGCAGCAATCCCACGAGGTGGCGCTGCATGCCATCGACCCCGAAAGCGGCCAGCTCACCCCGGGCCCACGGAGCGAGGTGGGCAAGGGGGCCATGTGGGTGAGGGTGCTCGCCCTCCCCTGAGATGGCGAAAAACGGGCATAAAAAAAGCCATGGCACTGCCATGGCCTGCGTGAGCCGGCCCCCTCAGGAGCCGGTCACCTCCTTCAGGAAACCGGTGAAACGCTGCCAGGACTTGGCATCGGCATCGGCGCGGTAGTTGTCCGAGCCAAAGACGCTGAACGCGTGGGGAGCGCCGCTGTAGCTGGTCGCCTCGTGCTTCACCCCGGCGCTCTCCAGCTCGGCCACCAGCGCCGCAAACTGACCCAGAGAGACCGCCTCGTCGGCGCTGCCGTGCTGGACAAGCAACTGTCCCTTCACCTCTTTGTAGTCCTGCCCGGCCGGGGTCTCCAGCCCGCCGTGTACGCTCACCACCCCCTTGAGATCCGCCCCGCTGCGGGCCAGCTCCAGTACGGCGGCGCCGCCAAAGCAGTAACCGAGGGCCACCGCATTGTCGAGCCGCCCCCCCTGCCTGCCCGCCTCCGCCAATCCCCCTTGCAGCAGGGTGCGCATCCTGGTCCTGTCCTGATAGAGGGCCCCGGTGAGGCGTTTCTTGTCTTCCACCGTGCCCGGCCTGACCCCGGCACCGAACAAATCGACGGCAAAGACACTGTAGCCCAGGGCCACCAGCATCTCGGCCCGCTTGATCTCGTAACCGTTGAGCCCGTCCCAGTCGTGCACCAGCACCACCAGAGGGGCCTCCTTGTCGGCACCCGCCAGGTAATAGCCCTCGAACGGCTTGCCTTCGACCTCGTAGCGCACCGCACCGGCCTCGGCCGCGCCGCTCCCCATCAGCCCCAGCAGGGCCAGGATCCATGCCCTCTTCATCCTTTCATCCTCTCCCGTCAATGGTGCCCCTGAGTGTAGCCGCTTCACATGGGAGCCCGGGTTCAGTGGTACGCAGGCAAAAAAAGAGAGGCCACCCGAAGGTGGCCTCTTTTTCATCATCTCAACGTACAGCAAGCCAGGCGCTTAATCCTTGGCGCTCTCCATGGCACCCGTTTCGGAGTGCTGGGGCAGGATGAGGTTGAGCAGGATCGCCGCCACCGAGGCCAGCCCCACGCCCGCCAGGGCGAAGTCACCGATCTTCATCTCCAGGGCGCCGACACCCACGGTCAGGGTCACCGCCACGATGGCGATGTTGCGGGACAGCCCCAGATCCACCTTGGACTCCACCAGGGTCTTGAGACCGATGGCGGCGATGGATCCGAACAGCAGCAGCATGATGCCGCCCATCACCGGCATGGGGATGGAGGTGAGCAGGGCGTTGAACTTGCCGAAGAAGGCCAGAATGATGGCAAACACCGCGGCCCAGGTCATGGTGACCGGGTTGAAGTTGCGGGTGATCATCACGGCGCCGGTCACTTCCGCATAGGTGGTGACGGGGGGGCCACCGATGAAACCGGCGAAGCAAACGCCGATGCCGTCACCGGCCAGGGTACGGTGCAGGCCCGGATCCTTGGTGTAGTCCTTGCCGGTCACCCCGCCGATGGCCAGCACGCCGCCGATGTGCTCGATGCAGGGGGCGATGGCCACCGGCAGCATGAAGAGGGCTGCGGCCCAGTTGATCTCCGGGGTCTCGAAGTGGGGCAGCGCCAGCCAGGGGGCGTTGACCATCCCATCGAAACTCACCTGGCCCATCAGCACGGCAGAGACATAACCGGCGATGACACCGCACAGGATGGGGATGAGCTTGATCCAGCCCTTGCAGAACACGGCGGCAATCAGGGTGACCGCCAGGGAGATGCCCGCCAGAGTCAGCGCCGTGGTGGCAGGCACCACCTGCTCACCGCCGGCACGGCCCATGGCCATGTTGCAGGCTACCTGAGCCACCGACAGGCCGATCACCATGATGACGGGACCGATAACCACGGGGGGCAGCAGCTTGTGCACGAAGCCCATGCCCCGGGCGCGGATGATGGCCGCCAGGATGAAGTACATGAAGCCGGCGGCAAACAGGCCGAACATGGTGGAGGGCAGGCCCCAGGTCTGGGTGGCATAGATGATGGGGGCGATGAAGGCGAAGCTGGAGCCGAGGAAGATCGGCACCTGGCGACGGGTGCAGAGCTGGAACAACAGGGTGCCTACACCGGCGCCAAGCAGGGCCATGGAGGGGTTCAGTCCGGTGAGCAGGGGCACCAGCACCATGGCACCGAAGGCGACAAACAGAATTTGCAGCCCGGCGACGCTTTGCTTGACCAAGGAAAACATGGGTATCCTTAATTTTTTGATAACTGACAGGGATAATTGACACTTTTCAGTCATCACAAGACTTTTTCAAGGCAGCTAACGGGCCAAACGGCGTCATTTGTTGCCTTTTACTGCTTGGGGAGGGCATGAAACTGGCTTTTTAGGCGGGATTCGCTGCTACAAGCATCGAGGAAGCGATTTTACGCACTTTTATGGCCAACGCCAATCGTTTTTCCGGCGAGTTGACATGACAAGGCTTTCAACTGGTCGACGCAGATATCGCCCCAACCCCCTCTCTATACTCGAAGGCGTGACCCCACACCGACAAGGAGTTCCCCATGTCACTGCCCTCGTTCAAACCCAGCCAGCGCCGGCTGCTGCTGGGTTCGGCCATCGCCCTGGCCCTGTTCGCCACCCCGCTGAGCTATGACTTCGACCACCACCAATGGCAGGCAAACCAGGCCCATGCCAAGTCCTGCTTCATTGCCGGTACCCGCATCCTGATGGCCGATGGCAGCGAACGCCCCATCGAGACCCTGCGGGTCGGCGATCGGGTGCGGGACAGGCACGGGCAGAGCAACCGCATCCAGGCCATCGAGCGGGTGGCGCTGGGGGGGCGCAGGCTCTACGGGCTCAATCATCTGCCCCCCTTCTTTACCGCCGAGCACCCCTTCCTCACCACCCAGGGCTGGGCGGCCATCGCACCGGCCATGACCCGCACCGAAAACCCGGCCCTCGCCGTGCTGCCGCTCTTTACCGGCATGCACCTGCTGGGTTGGTCAGAGGGGGGCCGCGCGGGCAACCTGGCGCTGGCGCCGCACCCTGTCGAACTGCCGGTGGCCTCCCTCTTCTGGGTTGATGCCCCGCCCGCCACGGCGCTGTTCAACCTGATCCTCGATGGCAGCCACAGCTATGTGGCCAATGGGCTGATCGTGCACAACAAAGGGGGGGATGGCGGCGGCAACAGTGGTAGCGGAGGCGGCAACAGCGGCGGTGGGGGCAGCAACAGCGGCGGCGGAGGCAGCAACAGCAGCGGTGGGGGCAGCGGTGGGGGCAATAGTAGCCACAGTGGAAACAATAGCGGAAATGGAGGCGATAGTAGCCATAACGGAAACAATGGCGGGGACGACAGCGGCCACGGCGGCGATGACCGTGGTCAGGGCGAACATGCCGGTGGCGACCAGCACGCTGGCGGCGATCGCCACGGCGGTGGCGACAAACATGCAGGCGGGGAGCGTCATGCCGGTGGCCGGGTGGACGACAACGGTGTGGACGCCGTCGACGCCAATGGCAACAAGCTTCGAGGCGATGGCAGCGTGGACGACAACGGTGTGGACGCCGTCGATGCCAACGGTAACAAGCTAAGGGGCGACGGCAGCGTGGACGACAACGGCGTGGACGCCGTCGATGCCAATGGCAACAAGCTTCGAGGCGATGGCAGCGTGGACGACAACGGTGTGGACGCCGTCGATGCCAATGGCAACAAGCTTCGGGGCGATGGCAGCGTGGACGACAACGGCGTGGACGCCGTCGATGCCAGTGGCAACAAGCTTCGGGGCGACGGCAGCGTCGATGACCGCCTGGTGCCCCCGCCCGCTCAATAGGTGTCAGCGTCCTGCCCCGCACACACAGCAGGGCGGAAAACAGAGAGGGTGGCCTGGGCCACCCTCTCTTTTTCTATGGCATTGTCATGCCCGCGACACATGCGGGCAGGTCGCACCTCAGACCCGGCGATAGGGCAGGTAGACCGGCTCCCACATATGGCTCAGGATGTGCTCTTGCAGATCCTGACCGATGAGCGGGTGGGAGGGATCCCGGCGCACGATGTCCTTGAGCACCGCGGTCGCCACGTGCACCGAGATGTTGCGTAGCTCGCTGATCCTCGGGTAGACGGTGCCCCGGGCGAGATCCGCCTCGCTCACGCACTCCGCGAGCGCAAAGGCGGCGGTGGTGAAGATGTCCGGGCTTATCTCGCGGATCTGGCTGACGATGGCCGCCAGCCCCACGCCGGGGAAGATGAAGACGTTGTTGCCCTGACCGATGCGATAATCCTGCCCCTCATGGTGCACATCCTTGAACGGGCTGCCGGTGGCGACGATGGCGCGCCCCTGGCTCCAGCGGAAGATGTCTTCCGGCAGGGCCTCGCAGTTGGCGGTGGGGTTGGAGAGGGGGAACACCATGGGGCGCTCGCAGTGAGTCAGCATCAGCTGGATGTGCTCCTCCTGGAAGGCGCCGCCGGCGCCGCTGGTGCCGAGCAGCACTGTGATGGGCACGTGGCGCAGCACCTCGGTCAGCCCCGCCTTGCCCTGCAGATCCCACTGGGCCAGCAAGAGGCCCGGCTTGGCGTAGCGGCGCTTGTACTCATCCAGCCCCTCGCGGTTGTCACACACCAGCCCCTGGGTATCCAGGATATAGATGCGATCCCGCGCCGCCTGCGGGTCAAGCCCCTCGCGGATCATCCCAGCGCAGATCTGATCCGCCACCCCGACCCCGCCAGCCCCGGCCCCGTAGACCAGGTAGTGCTGCTGGCCCAGGGTTTCCCCCTTGGATTTGACGGCCCCAATGATACCCGCCAGCACCACGGCCCCGGTGCCCTGGATGTCGTCATTGAACGACGGCAGCGCCTGCTGATAGCGGGCCAGGTTGTTGAAGGCGTTGGACTTGCTGAAGTCCTCCCACTGCAGCACGGCGTTGGGGAAGTGGCGCTTGACCCCGGCCACGAACTTGTCGATGAAGTCGTCGTACTCCTTGCCGCGAATGCGCCTGTGGGGCTGACCCAGGTACATGGGGTCATCCAGCAGCGCCTGGTTGTCGGTGCCCACGTCCAGCGCGATGGGCAGGCAGCAGGCGGGGTGGATGCCAGCCCCCAGGGTATAGAGGGCGAGCTTGCCGATGGGAATGCCCATGCCCCCCACCCCCTGATCGCCGATGCCGAGGATCCCCTGGCTGTCGGTCACGACGATGATGCGCACCGCCTTGGCATCCATGTGGCGGGCGAGGGAGCCCATGTCCTCGACGTTCTTCGGGGTGATGTAGAGGCCGCGCGGCTTCTGGAAGCGGTGGCTGAACTCCTGGCACGCCTTGCCCACGGTCGGGGTGTAGATGTAGGGAGTCATCTCCTCCACGTGGCGGGACAGGAGGGCGTAGAACAGGGTTTCGTTGCGATCCTGCAAGGCTCGCAGGTTCTGGTACTTCTCGATGTCGCTGCAAGCGCTCAGGAAGGCCTCATAGACCCGCTCCAGCTGGGCTTCGAAAGTCTGCACCTGAGGCGGCAAGAGGCCGCCCAGCTCAAAATCGGCCCGCTCCTGTTCGGTGAAGGCGGTACCCTTGTTGAGGTTGCGATCGTTGAGCAGATTGGTGCCCGTCAGCGCAACGGGGCGAAAATCGTGACCCTGTGCATCTTTCCACAGCAGATATTGTCCGGTAGCCATAGTCATTCTCTTTGATTTACATGAAGTTGCCATCAGGCAGGAGAGCAAGACTCAGAATGCTGGGGATCATATGACGTTTGCCGATCCGGTTTTGTGAGCTTGGACAAACCCTGCGGCCAAAGGCGCCTTTGCCGGGGCAGCCGAAGGTTGCTCCCGCGCCCGCCTTGGCGCAAGATCCCGACACGCCCCTGTGGGCATCCCTTTGCGAGCAACGGAGCACCATGACCCCTCCCTCTTCCCCCGTTTTTCTCGTCAGCGGCGTCATCCTCGCGGGCGGTCGCGCCACCCGCATGGGGGGCGATGACAAGGGCTGGGTGCCCCTCGCGGGCACTCCCCTGATCGAACACGTGCTGACCCGCCTGCGCCCCCAGGTGGACGAGGTGCTGATCAACGCCAACCGCAGCCAGGCTCGCTACCGGCAGCTTGCTCCCGTCATCGGAGATGCGCAGGCCGACTTCCAGGGGCCGCTGGCCGGCATGCTGGCGGGGCTGACGGCGGCCCGTCACGACTGGGTGCTGTTCGTCCCCTGTGACGGCCCCGCCCTGCCCCTTGATCTGATGACCCGCTTTCTCGCCGCCATCACCCCGGACACCGATCTGGTGGTGGCCCACGACGGGGAGCACCTCCAGCCCGTGGTCGCCCTGCTGCGCCGCGCCCTGCGCCCCTCCCTGAGCCAGGCGCTGGCGGACGGGGAGCGCAAGACCGGGGCCTGGTTTGCCCGCCACCGGATGGCGGTGGTGCCCTTTGCCGATCTGCCCGACGCCTTCGTCAACCTCAACAGCCCGGCCGAACTCGCCGCCTGGGAGACGAGGCTGCGGGAAAGGGGCGCGCCATGAGCCCCCTGCCCCTGCTCGGCTTCGTCGCCTGGAGCGGCACCGGCAAGACCACCCTGCTGGAGCGCCTCATCCCGCGCCTGGTGGCCCGCGGTCTGCGCCTCGGGGTGCTCAAGCACACCCACCACGCCTTTGACATGGACCAGCCCGGCAAGGACAGCCACCGCCTGCGCCAGGCGGGCGCCACCCAGGTGATGGCGGCCTCCGACCGGCGCCACGCCCTGATCCGGGAGACCCCGGAGGGGGAGCCCCCCTTCGAGGTGCTGCTGGCCCGTTTCGACTGGGACAGGCTCGATCTGCTGCTGGTCGAGGGGTTCAAGCATCACCATTTTCCCAAGATAGAGCTGTATCGCGCCGCCATCGGCCGGCCCCTGCTCTTCCCCGATGATCCTGACATCGTCGCCCTCGTGAGCGACGTTCCCCAGACCACGACCCTGCCCCGGTTCCCCTTCGAGGATCTGGAGGCCATCGCCGACTTCATCTGCGCCCAGTTGCCCCCGCACGCCCCCCGTCAGGCCCCGTCGCCCCTTCGCCTCTGCGCCCGGCTGCTGGCGGCCCTGCCCCCATCGGCAGAGCAGGGCGTTGTGCCCGGCTTGCTCAGTCAGGACGAGGCGGGCACCCTGCTGGTGCGCCCGGTGGACGGGGGCCACGACAGTGCCAACTGCCGCATCGAACGGGCGCCGGGTAGCGTGGCCCTTCCCCCCGGCGAGCGGGTCATGGTGCGCCTGCCGACAGGTGCGCCCGCATGAACCGGGGAAACGACGCAGGTCAAGGCAAATGCCGTCCTCCTTGCTATCCTCACACCCCTGACCCGAGATAAGAGAACGCCCTTGCGCCTCAATGCCCCGCTCTCCCGCTTCGATCTGCTCATCTATGGCCGCTACCGCCTGGTCCACGGCCTGCGCATCGCCCTGGCCTTCACCCTCACCTTCCTGCTGACCCGGGAGCTCAAGCTGCCGGAGAGCACCTGGCCCCTCATCACCCTGGTGGTGGTGATGGGCCCCATCTCGTTCTGGGGCAACGTGCTGTCGCGCGCTCTGCAACGGGTGGTGGGCACCGTCTTCGGCGCCGCCTGCGGGGTGGTGGCCCTCTATCTGGAGCTCTACTCCCTGCCCCTGATGCTGGCCTGGTGCTGCGCCATCATGTTCCTGTGCGGCTACCTGGCGCTCGGCAAGCGCCCCTATGTGGGGCTGCTCATCGGTATCACCCTGGGGGTCATCGTCGGCGGGGTGCCCGGGGACATCGAGACCGCGCTCTGGCGCAGCGGCGACGTCATCCTGGGGTCGGTGCTGGCCCTGCTGTTTTGCAGCATCTACCCCCAGCGGGCCTATACCCACTGGCGTCTGCAGATGCACGACACCCTGCAGCAGGCCGGGCGGCTCTACCACACCCACCTCTCCCCCAACGTGCTGGAGCGCCCCAAGCTCACCCGAAGCCACGCCCGCCTGCTCGCCAAAATAGTCAGCCTGCGCCCCCTGCTGGCCCCGGCGGTCAAGGAGACCCGCCTTGGCAGCCCGCTGTTCGAGGCGACCCAGACCACCCTTCGCAACAGCGTCTGCACCCTGGAGATGCTGGCCAACACCTATTGGCGGGATCGCCAGAGCCACTTCCTGATGCAGAGCCACCCGGGGCTTCGCGCCTGCCAGCAGGCGACGAAGTCGGTGCTCACCGAACTCGCCCTCATGCTCAAGAGCGGCGATACCACGGCGGCCGACCAGGCCATCGGCCGCCTGCAAGAGGCCGCCGCCAGGCTCGATGGGGAAGCAAGCCAGGCGCCAGGCCTGGGACACGACCCCACCCTTGGCGGCTACCTCTGGCTCAATCTCCATCTCATCGAGCAGCTCGCCCACCTCCATCGCCTGCTGGGACTGGTGCTGCAACCCTATGCCAAGCCCTCGGCCCGCCCCTGAGCGCGCCTCCTGCAACCGCCCACAAAAAAGCCCCGCCGATGCGGCAATGCTGTTCACTTAAGAGAATTTGAGTTCCAGTCTACGTAGTATCAGGACAAAAAATCGAGGGAGGCATGATGCCTCCCTCTTTCTATTGCAAGCCCCGCTGGATAAAGGCTGGAGGAAGATCGACTGGACACAGCCTTGCCCCCTCAACTCAAATCCAATTTATGAATAATCAGTCAAAAAAGTGCTTATCTGAACAGCATTGCCGCCGATGCGGGGCTTGTTTGTCTCGGGCTCGCGCCTTAGCTTGCACGAGCCAGGGGCTGCTCCGGAGTGAGGTAGAGGGAGAAGTCCTCTATCCCCGCCTTCAGGGCGGCAAAGCAGTCGGGGTCGATGGCCGTGCCCAGGTTTTCCGCCATCATCTCCAGGGCCCTCGGCACCGGGATGGCATCCCGATAGGGACGCTTGGCGGTGATGGCATCGAAGATGTCGGCGGTGGTGATGATGCGCGTCTCCAGGGTGATCGCCTCCCCCTTGAGCCCCTTGGGGTAGCCCTTGCCGTCGAGTCGCTCATGGTGGGCGCCAGCCACCTGGGCCAGCTCCTCGAAGGCGCCGATGCGGCTCAGGATCTCCTCGGTGTAGGCGGCATGCATCTGCACCGCCGCCCACTCCTGCTCGTCAAGCTTGCCCGGCTTGTCGAGGATGGCGTTGCTCACCCCGAGTTTGCCCACGTCGTGGAGCAGGGCACCCCGCTTGAGCCAGCGTCGCCGTGGCTCGGACAGCCCCATCTGGGCGGCGAGGATGTCGGTATAGAGCGCCACCCTGCCGCTGTGCCCGGCGGTATAGGGGCTCTTGGAGTCCACCACCTGGCCGAAGGCCGCAGCAATCTCATCCAGATAATCCTCATCCAGCGCCACCTCCCCCTGCCCCGCCGGGTGGGCGAAGACCCGCTCCGCCAACGCGGGATCCGCCAGCCCTTGCCAGAAGGCGTCATCGGCCAGCGCCTCGAAGGCCTTGACCAGGGCGGGATCAAACCAGTTGCCGCTGCGCTCGCGCAGCTCCCTCATCGCCGCGTCCGGCCCGGCGGCGGCGTGAAACACGTCCACCACCTGACAGAGCAGGGCGATGCGGGAGAAGAGCGGAATGGCCTCCCCCGCCAGTTGTTGCGGCCGCCCTTTGCCGCTCCAGTGCTCATCCAGGGAGAGGATCCCCTGGGCCACCTCGTCGCTGAAACGCAACTGGCGGGCGATGTCCGCCCCCCGGTGGCAGCGGGTCAGGATCAGCTCGTTGGCTATCTGATCCCCGTTGCGAAAGATGTGGAACAGGCTGCGAAAACGGCCCAGCAGATCCGCCTGCAAGCCGGTGTGGCCCAGCACGAAGTTGACCACCTCGGAGAGGGAGCCATCCACCAGCTTGAAGTCGCGCTTGAAGTGAAGATCGTCGGTGAGATAGAGCTCGCAGATGCGGGCGGCATTGCTGCTGCACCCCAGATCCTTGAGCAACAGGGTGTAGTAGAGGTCGTGGCGCTGCCGGGCATCCAGTCCCAGTTGCTCCCCCAGACGAGAGCCTATCCAGCAGCAGCGGATGCAGTGGCCTCTCGGCTGCCCTTCCGTCATGTCCAGGGCATGACTGAGAGAACCAATCAGCTCTGCCAAACGCAACCCGTTTACCGTCATAGCCCACTCCCTCTACATCGGGGCGTACTTGCCCGCAGGCATGTATAGCATTTGTCGGGAGTAAAGGATCAGGGGCGCGACAAATTATGCCTGCACCGCTCCCCGACTTGCCGCCGCATCGAGCTGCTCGCGGCTCAGGGTCGAGACCAGTTTGTCATCCAGATAGAGATCCAGCCGCTCCCCGCGCATCTCTCCCCGCATCAGGCTGCGCTGACCGTCGATGTAGTGGATCTCCATCTGGGCGGTGCGCTCGTCCGGGTAGCTCACCTGTACCTCGCGCACCCCTTGAGGCAGCAGGGCCAGCGGCACCTGGTTGAGGGCAGGATCCAGGTGCGGGTTCACCTTGATGATCGCATCGCTCTTCTGATCCACCAGGGCGGGCGCCTTGCCGGTAATGGGGTTCTTGCCGGACCAGAATTCGATGGTGTTGAACACGAAGAGATCCGCCGTGGCCGCCAAGCCATAGACGGGGGAAAGGAGCACGAAGACGCCGGCACGGCCGTAGCGATTGTCCACCACGCTGAGGTTGCCCTTGGTCACCATGGAAGAGAGGCCCATCTGGCCCATGCAACCACCGAGCCCCAGGCTCGCCCCCATTCCCAGCAGCAGGGCCAGTGCCCTGCCTCTCTGTCGTACTGCCATTGTTGTCTACCTGCTCAATAAAAAGGAGGCGGCAGCCTAAACAAGGGGGCCGGGCGGCACAATGACGAAGGGGGGCGTCATACAGCCAGGGTTCAGCCTGGCCGTCCGATCGCTCACTCTGTTGGCAATCTTGCGGTCAGCCCCTCAGATGGAGAGGGCGGACACCGTCTGGGAGACCCTGTCCGCCTCCTGGTGGATCTCGCTCATCAGCTTGTCCACCCCGGCGATCTGCTGCTTGCCGAGTTCGGCGCTGCCCGCCACCCCGGCCATGTCGTCGGTCACCCTGGCGGTCAGCTCGCGGTTCTTCTGCACCACCTTGGCGATCTCGTCGGTAGAGAGCGACGTGCGGGCGGCCAGCTGGCGCACCTCGTCCGCCACCACCGCAAACCCGCGCCCCTGCTCCCCCGCCCGCGCCGCCTCGATGGCAGCGTTCAGGGCCAGCAGATTGGTCTGATCGGCGATGGCGCTGATGGTCGAGACGATGGCCTCGATGCTTCTGGACTGCTCGTTGAGCTGGCCGATGAGGGCGATGGCCTCATCCACCTGGGAGGCGATGAGGGAAGAGGTCTGCACCACGGCGCGTAGCAAGCCCGCCCCCTCCTCTGCGCTGTGCAGGGTCTCCTGGGCGGTGCTGTGGGCCAGGCGGGCCGCCTCCCGGGTGGCGTGGTTCTGCTCGATGCGCGCGGTGATGTCGCTGGCGAACTTCACCACCCGCACCACCTTGCCGCTGCCATCCCGGATGGGATTGTAGGTCGCCTCCAGCCAGACGGCCTGCCCCCGGCTGTTGTGGCGCATGAAGAGGCCGGATTTGAACTGGCCCCGGGCCAGCTCCTCCCAGAAACGGGGCTGCTCGCGCAGGAAGGTTTCGTCACAGAAGATCCTGTGGTGCCTGCCCGCGATCTCCCCCAGGGTGTAACCCATGACGCTCAGGAAGTTGGCATTGGCATGAATGATGTCGCCGTTCGGGGTGAACTCGATCATGGCCCGGGAACGGTCCAGCGCCTCGGTCAGCGCCTCGAGTCGCTCCAGCCGCTGGTGCTGTTCGGTGACGTCGCTGGCCATCTTGAGTACCCGGGTCACCCGGCCCTGGTGCTTCACCGGGAAATAGGTCGCCTCCAGCCAGCGCGTCTCCCCCTGCCGGTTCACGCGCTCGAAGGTGCCAGACTGCACCTCCCCCTGGGCGAGGCGGCGCCAGAACTGGCGATAGTCACCGGACTCCCCCCAGGCCCTCGGACAGAGCTGGCTGTGGGGCTGCCCAATCAGTTCGGCGGCACCATATCCCATCAGGGCCAGGAAAGGGGTGCTCGCCTCCTGGATGATCCCCTCCGGGCTGAAGATGACGGTGGCGGCACCCGCCTTGATCGCCTCTATGATGCCCTGCTCCTCGTCGAGCCGGGTCTGGCATGCCTGCAACTGCGCTTTGAGCTTCTGATTGAACATGACACTTCTTCCTCGTTGACCATCCCCATGGGCACCACGGCCTCACCCACAGAGGGTATCGGCACCGCCAGCGCCGACATAAGTGGTCGGACGACTGAAACGAATGGGGCGCGCAGTGTATAGAAAAGCGGCGATGCCGCCAAGGGCTCCCAGTACGCAGCCCTTGTGAAAGAGGATCAGCCCGGTGCAGAAAAAGAGGAGGCTAACGGGCAGGTACGCACTCGAGACAGGCAGGATTGCCGGCAAAGCCGAACCGTTCGTAGATAGCGCGCCCATCACTGCTGGCATGGAGCCACAGCTTGCCCAGTTGCTGCTCGCGGGCATACGCCACCATGGCCACCAGCAGGGCGTTCGCCATTCCCCGTCTGCGCCAGGCCGGCCGGGTGTAGATGTTGAGCAGGTACCCTTCCCGCCCCGCCAGATTGCCCGGGTAGGGCGGGCGCACGAAGAGTGCCAGGGTGGCGCACGCCACCACCTCGCCCTCCTCCTCCACCACCCAGCTACGGGCGCGACCCTCTTCCTGCGCCTGAATGAAGTAGGCCTGCGTCGCCTCCCTGAGGACCGGATCCTCATCGGGCCGGGCAAGTTCCCCCACCTCGCAAAAGAGCGCCATGCGCAGTGTCGTCAGGGCAGGAATATCGGCCGCCAGGGCCTCGCGAACCTTCATCTCTTCTCCTTTGCATTCCTTGCCCACCCGTCAGTCAGGCAGGGCTCGTGTGCGGCCACCTTACGCCGGAGGCGAGCGACGGGCAAGGCGCCAGCTGTCGAGCCCCAGGGGGCCCGCCCCCCACACGGCCAGGGTCAGCAGCATCCAGCCCCACAACTGGTGATCGTGAAAGCCTCCCGCCCAGAGGGCCGGGTAGGAGATGACCGCCATGGCGTTGAAGCCAAAGAGCAGCAAGGCGACCGGACGGGTGAAGAGGCCCGCCAGCAGGAAGAGGGGCAGCAACAGCTCGGTCGCCGTGCCCGCATAGGCCGCCCACTGCCAGGGCAGCAGGGGCACCTGATATTCGAACTCGAACAGATAGAGGGTGCTGTCCCAGGCCGTTAACTTGAGCCAGCCGGATCGCAGAAAAATGGTGGCGACCCAGAGCCTGGCAAGCAGCAACAGGCCACCGCTGCACCAGGGCAAGATTCGTTCAACAAGGGGGCCAAGGGGCCTGGCAAGGGTTTGCGTTGTCATGGGGCAAGCTCCAGATCGACCAGCAGGTCGAGGGTGATGAGGGGGGCCAGGTGTTCGGCCATGGCGGGATCCTGAGCCAGCAGGCTGGCCAGCGGCCTGCCCTGCAGGCAGCCTTGCAGCAGACGCCAGGCGGCGGCATCCAGGGGAATGGGGTCGACCCGGTGTCCGGGGCGTTTCTTGAGTGCCAGGGAGCAGACAGCATCCAGCTCCCTGACCGTCTCACCGCCGTGCAGGGCCATCTGCCAGAGCGCCAGCACCGGATGGGGGCTCTCCAGGAGCAGCAGATCGCAGGCAGGATGCAGCACCAGCCGCTCCCAGTGGTCAGGGGTCATGGCGGCAAGCCGCTCGGCGGGCCAGCGCCGCGTCTCTGGTGCAAGCAGCGAGACCCGCCAGGCGGGCTGGTTCGGCAACTGGACCCTGCTCTACTGGGCCTGGTGGATCTCCTGGTCCCCCTTCGTCGGCCTCTTCATCGCCCGCATCTCCCGCGGACGCACCCTGCGCGAATTCATCCTCGGCGTCCTGTTCGTGCCCACCGCCTTCAACCTGCTCTGGATGACTGTGTTCGGCAACGCCGCCATCTGGGCCAGCCAGCATGAGGGGGGCATAAGCCTCATCGACTCGGTCGGCAACATCGACACCCTGCTGTTCAACTTCTTTGACCTCTTGCCGGGAGCGGACATCACCTCGGCCCTCGCGGTGATCCTCATCAGCGTCTTCTTCGTCACCTCCGCCGACTCGGGAGCCTTCGTCATCGACAATATCGCCACCCAGGGCAAGGAGGGCTCACCGGTCTGGCAGCGCCTGTTCTGGGCTCTGCTGCTCGGGGTCACCGCGGGTACCCTGATGAGCACAGGGGGGCTGGCGGCACTCCAGTCCATGACCCTCATCGCCGCCCTGCCGTTTGCCTTCATCATGGTCCTGCTCTGCCTCGGACTCTGCCGCGGCCTTGTCGCAGACAAGGAGCACTCGGCCAGGCGCCTCTCCCCCGCCACTGACTTCTGGAACGGCAAGCAGTGGCGCACCCGGATGGATCACCTGCTACGCCCCTCCACCGAGCAGGAGGCCCGCGCCTTTATGGACAAGGTCGCCCTGCCCGCCCTGACGGCCCTGAGTCAGGAGTTCGCTGCCCGGGGAATCACCAGCCGGGTCGAAGAGGATGGGCCGGATCAGTGCCATCTGCTGGTACCCCAGCAAGGTCGCCGGGACTTCTGCTACGGGGTGCGCATCGAAGCCCGCCCCGCCCCCGCCTTCACCCCCCTGGAGGCGGCCCACAACCACGATCCCGAGGCCCGCATCTTCGAGCCCATCACCTATTTTGCCGATGGCCGCGCCGGTTACGACATCCAGTACCTGACCCGGGACGAGCTGAGTGCCGACGTCTTGCGCCAGTACGAGCGCTATCTGGTGCTGAGCCAGGACGAGGGGCAGGATCTGCTGAGCAGCGCCCCCGAACATACCCAGCCAACCCAGGGAGAGTGATGACCAGGCAGGGATCAAGTCAGCTCCCCGCCCAGAGCTTATGGCCGGGCACACTGGCGGCGAGGGCTGTCCCCACCACCCATCACAACAGAGAAAGGGGCCCCAGGGCCCCTTTCTCGTCACTGCCTCAACCTGCGTTGATTTCAGAGCCTCAACCGGCTCAGGCGGTTTTCACGCACTTCTGGATAAAGCTGTTCTTGGCCGCCCCGGCAAGCTTCTTGTCCGTCGCCGCCTTCTCGCACTGGGTCGCCTTGTCGGCAGCCCCGTCCGTCTTCAGGCACTTTTGCACGAAGCTGTTCTTGGCCGCGCCAGCCAGCTTCTTGTCGGCGGCCGCTTTCTCGCACTGGCTTGCCTTGGCACTGGCGGAGGCATCTTTGACGCACTTGCCCACAAAGCTGGTCTTGGCGGCGCCCGCCAGCTTCTTGGCCGCGGCCTGGGCCTCGCACGCCTGCTGCGCCCCCGCGCCATCACTCGCCATTGTTGCACTCTGGGCCACCCCCATTCCCATGCCAAACACCGTCACACACAGACTCAACACCATCAGGATCCGCTTCATATGACCAACTCCCTTCGTTCTATCCATTGTGGTTAGCCCCACTCACGCGGGCCAAACGAGGCACCCTCGCCTCGCTGCACTATAGTCCCCCGGCTTGATGACAACCAAAGTGCCGCCGTACTCGCACAGCCTTCCTTCCCCCTGATCGCCTCCACTCGGCCAAGAGACAAGAGACAAGAGACAAGAGACAAGATTGGTGAGCTGGCGCAAAAATTCAGCGCTTCTCGCCAGTTGCGTCAATTTTCGACTGGTTTGCGTATGAGGCTTGAGGCTATGCTGGCCATTCGGCGCCTACAGCACCATCCGGGCCCCGCCCGCTGGTTAATGGAGCGCATTGGAAGCTGTAATCCAGGGGCGGTAGCGTGGGTTGGGGTCGGAAACACTCGATTTTGCAGGTGAACGTTGAAGATAATAAGGTTAAAAAATGGATAGGCTAATTAGCAACGAAAGTTTGCCGGATTCTGTCTGGTGTTCCAATAGTTCTGAAATGAGATTACCTGATAACTTGGGAAGGTGCGAATAAGTCATATGGCACGAGAGCATTTACTGGTAACCCATTGATATTAAATGACTAAAATTTTCATTTTTTGTTCGTGGGATACTTGTTCGCACTTTCCTTAATGGAGTCTACAGATAGATATATCAAAGAGCTGGCATCATTGCATGGCGTAGGAAATTGTCGACATAGGGATATTATCTTGTCTTGCTTTGATCGAAATGAAGATCTTGCTATCGATATATTGAATCAAGTACAAAGCTCCAAAAGTGGGTGAGCTTGTATTCACTCCACCGGACCGCCACTTACAAGAACAATCTGGGACACTCCCCTTTCTGAGCCAGCCATTCCTTGGCTGGCTCACGATTTAGCCCCTATCCCTCCAACCAATACTCCCTTTCAACCCCCACCCCGGCCACAAAGTCAGGATCGTGGGAGACCAGCAGCAAGGTGCCCGGATAGTCGGCCAGCACCTGAATAAGCAGTTGGCGCGAAGCGTGACCCAGATGGTTGTCCGGCTTATCCAGCAGCGGTCTGTCACTTATAGGATTACATCCAGCAATGAAGTCCCATAGGAGTTATCTATGGTGCAACGCCACTGGCCATCGGGCTCTTTGCGAAACACATAGGTGGCGCGCCGGGTTTCATCAATCCACCCCTCCCTGCCCGGGTAGCGCAGCCGGGTCTCCATGATCACCAGGGCGTTGTCGGCCCCCTCGATCACCTCCATGGCCCCCTGGGTCACCTCAAGCTGACCGTCAAAGTAATCGGAGATGGCAGTGAAGGCGCAGCGGATGGCGGGAATGCCGCGCACCACCATGCCGGGTTTGACCACCAGGGCGGCGTCTTCGGCGTAGAAGGTCATCAGGGCGTCGAAGTCGCGCCGGGAGATGGCGGCGTCACAGGTCTCGATCAGGGTACGAAGGGGATGCGGGCTCATGCGGTGCTCCTTGTTTCAGGGGTATAGGGCGGGCTACCCGCCCTATACCGGACATCAATACCGGACATAAAAAAATCCCCCGCTCTCGTGAAAAAGCGGGGGATCGTCAGCATCTCATGACGGCTTAACCGAGCAGGAAGGCCTTGAGGCGGCCAAAGTCTGCGGGCAGATCGTGAGACAGGAGCGGCAGCGCGGCGTGCTTGGCGAGCGGGCCCGGCAGCGGCACATCCAGATTCAGGATCTCGTCCACCGACTCCTTGAACTTGGCCGGATGGGCGGTGCAGAGGAAGACCCCAACCTCGTCTTGCCCAAGCTGCTCGTTCAGCAGATCCCAGGCAATCGCCCCGTGGGGCTCGCACAGGTAATCCAGCTGATGCAGGCGTTTGAGCGCATCGCGGGTCTGGGCATCATCACGCATCCCTGAGCCCAAGGTTTCCAGCGCCCAGCCCTTGCGACGGCACAGCTCTTCCACCCGCGGCCAGTTGTTGGGGCGGCTCACGTCCATGGCGTTCGACAGGGTCGCGACCGTCTGGTGCGGCTCCCACTGGCCGGTTTTCAGGTAGCGCGGTACGGTGTCGTTGGCGTTGGTGGCGGCGATAAAGCGCTTCACCGGCAGCCCCAGCGCCTTGGCGATGAGACCCGCGGTGAGGTTGCCGAAGTTGCCGGACGGCACGCTGATGACCGCCTTGGCGCGATCGGCTTTCGGCAACTGGGCCACGGCTTCGAAGTAGTAGCAGACCTGGGCCAGCAGGCGGCTGATGTTGATGGAGTTGGCGGAGTTGAGGCCGATGGCGGTCTTGAGCCCTTCATCGTCGAAGGCATCCTTGACCAGCGCCTGACAGGCATCGAAGTCACCGTCGATGGCGAGGGTGCGGATGTTGCCGCCCAGGGTGCAGAAGAGCGCCTCCTGCAAGGGGCTTATCTTGCCCTTGGGGTAGAGGATCACCACTTCAATCCCCTCCAGGCCGTAGAAGGCGTGGGCCACGGCGGCACCAGTGTCGCCGGAGGTGGCGGTGAGGATGGTGATCTTGTCATTGGTTCTGAACGCAGCCAGACACTGGGCCATGAAGCGGCCGCCGAAATCCTTGAACGCCAGGGTCGGGCCGTGGAACAGCTCGAGGGCATAGGTGCCATCTTTGAGCTTCACCAGGGGCGCCGGGAAGGTGAAAGCGGCGTCGATAAGCTCGCTCACCTTGGCAGCCGGTACTTCGTCACCCAGCAGGTGGCTCAGGATGCGGGCCGAGCGCTCGGCCAGCGGCAGATCCAGCAGGGCATCCACATCGGCCAGCGGCTCCAGGGTCTCTGGGAAGAACAGCCCCTGCTCGCGGCCCAGACCCTGACGCACCGCCTGGGCGAAGCTCACCTGTTCACTCTTGTCCTTGATGTTGTAAAGATTCATAGCTCGCTTCCTGTTACCCGTGCCCCGGCCATGTCCAGTTTGCAGACCCGGGCAAATCCATCTTCATTGCGCACGAAGTGCGCTTCCATCCACTCTTTCATGCGTTCGGCCTGGGCCAGATCCTTCATCACCACGAACACGGTGGGACCGGACCCCGAGATGCCGGTGGCCAGCGCCCCGTTCTGGGCCCCCTGGGCCCGCACCTCGTTGAAGCCTTCAATCAGGGCCGCGCGATAAGGCTCGGCGATGACGTCTTTCAGGACGCTGGCGGCCAGCCCTTCCTGGCGGCTGTAGCTGGCATGCACGAAGGCGGCCAGCCGGCGGCCATAGGTGAGGCAGTCCTGGCGGCGATACTGGGCCGGCAGGATGGCGCGGGCGGCGGCGGTGGAGACCACGGTGCCCGGGTAGCAGACCACCCAGTACCACTCGTCAAACACCGGGATGCCCTGGCTGATGACGCCCCCCTCCTCCAGCACCAGCTGCATGCCGCCCAGATAACAGGGCGCCACGTTGTCGTAATGGACGGAGCCGGAGATCTTCCCTTCCATCTCCCCCATCAACAGCAGCAGGTCGTGTTCATTCAGGGGCGCACCGTGGAAGGCGTTGAGTCCTTCCAGCGCCGCCACCACGCTGCAGGCGCTCGATCCCAGGCCCGAGCCCACCGGCAGGTTCTTCTCCAGCACCATTTCCAGCGGCTTGAGACCAAGGCCGCGCTTCTCAAGCGCCTCGCCATAGGCGACCCAGCAGTCGTGGAGGATGTTCTTTTTCGGGTCGTCCGGCAACTTGTGGGCGTAACGGCCCACGGAAGAGAGAGCGAAAGGCACCTCTGCCGATTTGACCTGGACGCGGTCACCCAGCAGGGAGCCATCCACGGGGGCAAGCGCCGCCCCCAGGACGTCAAAGCCCACGCTCAGGTTGGCGCTGGAGGCCGGGGCATAGGCCACCACGCTGCCGCCGATTTCTACATTCGGGTTCATCTCTGAACTCATGTTACAGCTCCTGCTTCCAGTTCTGGGTGCGCAGCACATCGGCGAAGACACCGGCGGCGGTCACTTCGGTCCCTGCGCCATAGCCGCGCAGTACCAGGGGGATGGGCTGGTAATAGGTGGAGAAGAAGGCGAGCGCGTTCTCCCCGTCTTTTACCTTGAACAGGGGCTCGTCACCACCCACCGCCTTGATGGCCACCTTGCACTTGCCACCCTCGATGGAGCCGACGTAACGCAGCACCTTGCCTTCACGCTGGGCCGCCGCGAACTGGTCGCGGAACCAGCCGTCGGCCTCGGGCAGGCGGGCCATGAAGGCCTCCACGTCGCCGCTCACGTCAAAGCCCGGCGGCAGTGCCTGCTCCACCTCCACATCGGAGAGCTCCAGCGCCATGCCGGCCTCGCGGGCCAGAATGAGCAGCTTGCGAGCCACGTCCATGCCGTTCAGGTCATCGCGGGGATCCGGCTCGGTGAAGCCGTTGCCGCGGGCGATCTGGGTAGCCTCGGAGAAGGCCATCCCCTCGTCCAGCTTGCCGAAGATGAAGGAGAGCGACCCGGACAGGATGCCGTCGAAGGCGCGCAGCTTGTCACCGGCCTTGATGAGGTTTTGCAGGTTCTCAATGACCGGCAGGCCCGCGCCCACGTTGGTCTCGTACAGGAACTTGCGGCGGGTCTGGCGGGCGGTGCGACGCAGCGCCTTGTAGTAATCGAGCGACCCGGTGTTGGCCTTCTTGTTCGGGGTGACCACGTGGAAACCGGCCCCCAGGAAATCGGCGTACTGGACGGCCACGGCTTCGCTCGAGGTGCAGTCGACGATCACCGGGTTGATGAGGTGGCTCTCTTCCACCAGCTTCTTCACCGCCTCCAGGCTGAAACTGCCTTGTGCTTCCACCAGCTGTTCACGCCAGTTGGCGAGGGCCAGGCCATCCTTGTTGACCGCCATCTGACGGCTGTTGGCGATGCCCACTACTCGCAGGCCGGTGCCCTGCTCGGCCAGTACCGGCTGCTGGCGGGCAATCTGATCCACCAGGGCTGCACCGACGCCGCCCACCCCGACCACGAAGAGATCGATGAACTGCTGGCTGCCAAAGAAGTTCTGGTGGCACGCCTTGATGGCTTCCGCCACCTTGCCGGAGCGCACGACCGCGGAGATGGAGCGCTCGCTCGACCCTTGTGCGATGGCGACGATGTTGATGGAGGCCTGGGCCAGGGAGGTAAAGAAGCGCGCCGCCATCCCCTTGGAGGTGCGCATGCCGTCACCGATGAGGGAGATGATGGCCAGATCGGTCATGATCTCGAGCGGGTCCAGCAACTGGTTCTTGAACTCCAGCTCGAACTCGCGCTCCAGCACCTTGCGGGTCTTGTCGCTGTCGTAGCTGTGGATACAGAAGCTGACGCTGTACTCGGAGGACGACTGGGTAATCAGCACGATGCTGACCCCGGCGCGGGAGACGGCGGAGAAGATGCGACCGGCCATGCCCACCATGCCCTTCATGCCGGGACCGGAGACGTTGAACATGCACATGCCGGAGAGATCCGAGATGGCCTTCACCTTCAGATCGTCATCCCCCTGATCGACCCCGATGAGGGTACCCGGACCCTGGGGGTTGAAGCTGTTCTTGATGAGGCAGGGAATGTGGAACTGGGCCACGGGGGCGATGGTCTTCGGGTGCAGCACCTTGGCACCGAAGTAGGAGAGCTCCATCGCCTCTTTATAGGAGAGGGTTTTGAGCAGGTAGGCATCCGGTACCAGGCGCGGGTCGCAGTTGTAGCAGCCCTCCACGTCGGTCCAGATCTCGCAGCACTCGGCATCGACGCAGGCGGCCAAGACGGCGGCGGAATAGTCGGAGCCGTTGCGGCCCAGCAGCACGGTCTCGCCCTTGTCGCTGCCACCGGTGAAGCCCGGCATCAGGTAGAGACAATCAGAGCGCAGGCCCTTGGCGGCGAAGCGCACCCGGGAGGCTTCGATGTCCACATGGGCTTCGAGGTAGCCGCCATCGGTGACCAGCAACTGCTCGGGCACGATGAGATCCAGCTCGAGGCCGCGCACCCGCAAGAGCTCGTGCATGAAGGCGATGGAGAGGTTCTCGCCACGGCTCAGGATGCGGGCCTGGACGTTGTCCGGGCAGAGCCCCAGCAGACGGATACCCTGCATCAGCCGCTCGACCTGATCCAGTTCGCTGGTCAAACGAGCCTGCAGCGCCTTGTCATCCAGCGCGGGATAGGCGGCCTTCAAGCCGGCCAGCAGGCGGGAGAAGATGCCGTTGATCTCGAACAGGGTACTGCTTGCATCCATGCCGCGACTGGTCTGTTCCACCAGGGCGACCAGGTGATTGGTCACCTTGGCCGGTGCCGACAGCACCAGGGCCACCTGGGATTGGCCGTGGGTATTCACCGCGATATCGGCAACCCGCAAGAAACGCTCTGCGTCGGCCAGTGACGACCCGCCAAATTTCAACACTCTCATCGCTATCTCCCTGTATTCCCTGCAAATTGATCTGCTAATTGGTCTAAAAACAATCCAACAAAAAAGGCCCGTACTGGGTGGGTACGGGCCTTTTTCTGATTTCTGTGCTTGTTCGTCAGCGCATCAACCGGCCCCAGTGCCACCTGTGGTGGTACCGGTAATAATGGTGGTGGTGATGATGTTGGTGAATAGCTGCATGACGAACACTCTTGAACGAATCTGGTTGTTAGCAATACCGCGCCCGGCGAGGGGCTGTCAACCTAAACCTCCTTGCCAAACTTGCGGGCAAGGTCTTTGCAGAGCAGATGGAGCATATTGAGATCCCGCTGCGGCAGCATGGGCACTCGGTCCATCACCCATTGATGCAGTTTTTCATCCTGCGAAACTCCGAGTTCACCAAGCAATTCTGCTGTTTTTGATTTCAGCACGCGAACCTGCCCGGCACTCTCGAAATTTTCTGCTACGTCCTGCTCGTCGCTCACTTTCTGGTCATCGAGCAGCGGACTCAGCTCATAGGCATACAGCATGATCGCCTGACCCAGGTTCAGGGACGGGTATGAGACCTTGAGAGGCAGGTAGCTGATGAGATCCACCTGGGCGAGCTGTTCGTTGGAGAGTCCGGACTCCTCGCAGCCAAACACGATGGCCACCTTCTCGAGGGAGGGCTTGGCCCGGATCTGGTCGCGAATGTCCGCCGGGGTGAGGTAGTGCTGGTAGCGGCCGCGCTGCCGGGCGGTGGTGGCGACCACCAGATCCATGTCCGCCAGGGCCTCTTCCAGGGTGTCGAAGGCTTGCGCATCCGTCAGGATCTCCTGCGCCCCGTGGGCAACCCAGCTCGCCTCCTCCTCTTTGTGCACCCGGCTCCCCACCAGTCGCATGGCATCGAAGCCCATGGTCTTCATGGCGCGGGCAGCAGCCCCCACGTTGGCGGCACGGGCGGGCGACACCAGCACAAAATAGAGTTTCATCGGGTTCTCTCCAGGATGGGGCCGACGCCGCGAACTGCGGCGAACCGTCGGCAAAACAGGGGCGCAATCTACCGTTTATCCCGAAATATTGCCACTTGAACAGATGTTTGGATGTTGCCATAGTGGCCTTGGACGCGAGTCCGCCGCCTCAGGGCACTGATGCCATGGGCCCGACAGATCACAAGGAAGAGAGAGATGCAGCAGCCATTGGAGCAGGCGGTCGCCGAGACGATCCTGCAACGTTTTGAGTCGTTTTACAGCCGCTTTCTCGAGATAACCCAGGGCAGCAAGAGCCGTTTCGAGAACAGCGACTGGCTGGGGGTCCAGCTCGCCGGTCGAGAGCGCATCCGCCTCTATGATCACCATGTCGGCGCCACCACGGCGCAGATCAAACAGATGATGGGGGAGCAGCTGCCGACCCAGGCCCTGCTCAAGCAGGTGAAAGGCGCCTTCAGCGATCTCCTGCCCCGCTGCGAGAACTTCGAGGTGGCGGAGTCCTTCTTCAATTCCGTCTATCGCCGCATCTTCCGCCATCGCAACATCCGCGACGAGAACCTTTATATCCACCCCTTCGTGAGCCGGGGTGACAATCCTGACCTGGGATCCTTGCTGCGTATCTATCGCACCGATCTCTCCCACCTGCCCCAGACCCTGAGCCAGTTGCTCGGGGATTACAGCTTCACCCTCCCTTTCGAAGACAAGCAGCGGGACATCATGGACATCCACCGCCATCTGGCAGAGAGCGGCCCGGCCATCCTGCACGAGGAGCCCTTCGCCATCGAGCTGCTCAGGGAGGTGTTCTATCGCAACAAGGGAGCCTATCTGGTGGGGCTCATCCGGGTGAAGGGAGAAGTCTATCCCTTCATCTTGCCCCTGCTCAGCACCGGTCAGAGCATCTATGTGGACACCGTCATCTTCGAGCCGGAGCTGGCCTCCATCGTGTTCGGCTTCGCCCGCGCCTACTTCATGGTCTATGCCCCGGTACCGGCGCTCTTTGTGGCCTTCCTTCGCCAGATCATGCCCCGCAAACCGGACTATGAAATCTACAACGCCATCGGCTGCCAGAAACACGGCAAGACCGAGCTCTATCGTCACTACCAGCAGCACCTGGCCCAGAGCCGGGAGCAGTTCGTCATTGCGCCCGGCATCAAGGGGATGGTGATGAGCGTGTTCACCCTCCCCTCCTACGATGTGGTGTTCAAGGTGATAAAAGACGAGTTCACCCCGCCCAAGGAGGTGAGCCACGAGCAGGTGAAGGAGAAATACCGGCTGGTAAAACAGCACGATAGAGTGGGCCGCATGGCAGATACCCAGGAGTTCACCAACTTCGAGTTTCCCCTCGATCGCATCTCGCCGGAGCTGTTGGCCGAGCTCAAGGCGGTGGCGCCCTCTGCGCTTACCCTCACCGCCGACAAGCTGGTGATCAAACACCTCTACACCGAGCGCAAGATGATCCCGCTCAACCTCTATCTGGATCAGGCGGACGAACAGCAGACCCGCCTCGCCCTGGAGGAGTACGGCAACGCCATCCGCCAGCTCGCGGCGGCCAACATCTTCCCCGGCGACATGCTGTTCAAGAACTTCGGGGTGACTCGCCACGGTCGGGTGGTCTTCTACGACTACGACGAGATCTGCTACATGACGGAATGCAACTTCCGCCAGATCCCGCCGCCCCGCTACCCGGAGGACGAGTGGAGCGCCGAACCCTGGTACTCGGTGGCCCCCAACGACATCTTCCCCGAGGAGTTCGCCACCTTCCTGCTGCAAAAGCCCCAGGTGCGGGAGATCATGATGCAGGTGCACAAGGACTTGTTCGATGCCAACTACTGGAAGATGCTGCAGAGCAACATCAAGGAGGGGGTGTTCGAGGATGTCTATCCCTACCGGCGCAAGAAGCGGTTTCGCTTCCAGCGAGGGGGATGACCCGGCATCAGGCACAAAAAGGGACGCCATGGTGTCCCTTATCACATTCTTATGCACGCTGGCGCAGGGGTCGCCTGCGACAGCCTTTGACGAGATCCCGGCTTATTTCACGGCGTCAAAGGTCAGCAAGGTGGCCTTGTCGGCATCCTTGAGTACCAGCTGTTTGCCGCTGATCTGGAAGCTCGCCACCTTCTCCAGGGTCTGCAGGTAGTTCATCTCCTTACCGGCCAGATCCCCCGCACACATCATGCGCGTCGAACCCATGGCGCCCAGAGTCAACACGCCGTCACCCTGCTCTGTGATGCCGCCAAAGTAGCGGTTGCAGCCGCCCTTGCCCGCCACCTTGTCACCGGCGACCTGCAGGGTGAAGGTATCACCGCTCGCCCCTTGCAGTTGCCAGGTCGATGCCTGCAATTGTGCCAGCGTAGAGCCCGTAGTCATGGCGCAGCCTCCCAGGGCCAGAGCGGCCAGCAGGATCAGTTTGTTGTTCATCAGTTCACCTCGTGATGGAACGTGTCGTAACGACACGGAGTGAGGGGCCTGTGTACCATGACTGCGGCGTCAATCAAAACTCTTTTATTGTGATCGGGGTTCCCTTTACTCCCCGCTGGCATGTGCCATGCTTGTAGTCCTGTTCGGACCCAGGGAGGGGAAACGAATGGTCAAGTCTCTCGTCATCGCAATGGCATCCAGCCTCGTCTTTTCGGCTCAGGCCGCCGACTGGAGTTTTCTCCAGATCGAATCGGACAACCCGCTCTACATCAAAAGCTATTCCGGCGTATTGCTCGGCAACCAGAGCCACCTGGGCGACAACTTCGACCTCTGGCTCATCAATACCGGCTATCAATACCCGCTTCAGGATGACATCAGCCTCTACATGGAGGCGGGCCCCGCCATCGGCCCCCAAAGTGGGCAGGCCGGGTTCAATATCAGCTCTGGGGTGCGCTATCGCCTCTCCCCGTCACTCAACATCGGCAGCCAGCTCAAGCAACTGGAGGTGAGCAAGGCCAGCACCCTGGTTGAGCTCAACAGCAGCCTGCTGGTGACCCCTTCCCTGGCCATCACCGCCAATTACGGACTCAGTGCCTTCAACACGGAACACTTTCTCACTCTGGGAGTGGGCTTCAACTTCTGAGGTTCAGAGGAGCCTGGCGCCGCTCACCAGCACACCGTTGAGGTCGGCGTAGACATAGTCGCCGGGCGCTATGGTCACACCGGCAAAAGAGACCACGGCATCCAGCGTGCCCAGACCCCGTTTCTCTGTCTTGACCGGGCAGGGGGCCAGGGCCTTGACCCCCAGCGCCAGGGTCGCCAGCGTCCCCACATCCCGCACGGCCCCGTTGATGAGGATCCCCTCCCACCCCTGCTCCACCGCCTTGATGGCCAGCTGATCCCCGAGCAGCGCCCGACGCAGGGAGCCGCCCCCGTCGATCACCATCACCTTGCCATGGCCGGGACGGTTGACCAGCTCACGCACCAGGCTGTTGTCTTCAAAGCAGGAGAGGGTCACGGCCTCGCCGTAAAACAGCGCCTTGCCGCCATAGTCCTGAAACAGGGGATCAGCGATCCTAAGGGCATCGCCATGTTCATCGCAAAGGTCGGGCAGCAGGTCCAGCATGATCATCATCCTTCCATGGAGTGAAATGTGTCCGCTCATTCTTTCATCATGTCGGGGCGCTGACAATCCACCGGCCGGGTGCCCTGTCCGGATGGCGGGGGGTCATGTCAGCCCAAAGGCCTGAACCGCCAGCGGGACGCAAGCGCCCCCAGATGACAGGGCGGCCCTTCCAGCAACACGGGCACCAGCCAGAGCTCTCCTTCACGCACCCAATAGAGGGCATTCTGGCCAAATCGGGCGGCCAGCCGGATCGCTTCTGGCAGCGAAAGCGGCAACAACAACGACGCCTCCTGCCAGCGCCCATCCTCATCGCTCCCCCAGACCTCTCCCATGACGGGACAGTCGCCCACTTGCCGGACAAGGGCTCGCTGGCGACGGGCATTGCGGCGCAGCCCCACCCACCGGCTGGCCGGGTTCCAGGCCGTGACAATGGCATAGGCTGGGCAGCTGGGAGGCGCAAAGGGGGCGATGAAGCACACTTTTCTGTAGTTTTCCCACAAAGTCATGTCAACCACATGTTACATCCCATTACATTTATTAAGGGCGAAAAAGCGGGTCAGCCCAAGTATGATGCAGCGAACTCGGGGATTGACTTATATCAAAGCTGAGTTAAAAAGTTGCTATCTGACGGCAAAGAGTGTTGTTATGCGCCTGTTAACTGATAAAATGCAGCAACTTTTGTAATGGACTACCTCTCCGGGCTTCTCTTGTTCAGACTTGTTGAGAGCCCATGTACGGCACAGGGATGCTTGCCGACATAGTTACCAAATTCGCGATGATTCGACCTGATATTCATACCCAGGATGACGTAATAAATTTTCAGGACCGGTCGGATAACGCCAAAGAGTGTTAAAATTTCGATAATTAACTGATAAGAATCTGGGAATACTCATGCAAACACCACATATTCTGATCGTCGAAGACGAGCTGGTCACCCGCAACACCCTCAAGAGCATCTTCGAAGCCGAAGGCTACATCGTGCTGGAAGCCAACAACGGTGACGAGATGCACCAGGCCCTGACCAGCCACACCATCAACCTGGTGATCATGGACATCAACCTGCCAGGCAAGAACGGCCTGCTGCTGGCGCGCGAGTTGCGTGAAGATGACAACATCGCCCTGATGTTCCTGACCGGTCGCGACAACGAAGTGGACAAGATCCTGGGGCTGGAGATCGGTGCAGATGACTACATCACCAAGCCGTTCAATCCCCGTGAACTGACCATCCGTGCCCGCAACCTGCTGAGCCGCACCATGAACGTGGCCGCCGGTGGCGAAGAGAAGAAGCTGGTGGAACGTTATCTGTTCAATGGCTGGGCCCTGGACATCAACAGCCGCGCCCTGGTCAGCCCGGCTGGCGACATGTTCAAGCTGCCCCGCTCCGAGTTCCGCGCCATGCTGCATTTCTGCGAGAACCCGGGCCAGATCCAGACCCGTGCCGAGCTGCTCAAGAAGATGACGGGCCGCGAACTCAAGCCCCACGACCGCACCGTGGACGTGACCATCCGCCGTATTCGCAAGCACTTCGAGAGCGTGGGCGACACCCCGGAGATCATCGCCACCATCCATGGCGAAGGCTATCGCTTCTGCGGCGAGTTGGAGCAGGAGTAATCCTCCCCACTCCCGAGTTGAAGAGGCGCCCTGTGGCGCCTTTTCCATGTCTGCGCCTTTCAGCTTGGCCGCTCTGGCACTCTCGCCGGCATCAAAAAACAGACAACAAAAAGCCCACTCGCAGGAGTGGGCTTTTTGTGTGAAGACTGGAGCGGGCAGCGGGAATCGAACCCGCATCATCAGCTTGGAAGGCTGAGGTAATAGCCATTATACGATGCCCGCTAGGCATCAAAACGTGCTTGGTGTGATGGGGAATCCCCACGACAGACAGCCATCTGGCTGATATGGACAACGGCGCGTGCCGCTATCTGGAATGTGGAGCGGGTGATGGGAATCGAACCCACGTATGCAGCTTGGGAAGCTACCGTTCTACCATTGAACTACACCCGCGTCAGTGGCCTCTACTATATGCATTTTGCCGCCGAGCGCAATCACCGACCTCGCATTTTTTGCCATAAATCAAGCTGTTCGGCCAACTAATGAGCATGAAGCCGATTTTTCACACAATGATGTTCCTCCGCCCGGTTCTGCAAGGTTGCCAAGCCGTGGGGGCGACGATAGTCTTGCGCCACTCGTTTGAGGAGGGTGGTAATGGACAAGAACAGACAGAAACATCTCTATGGCTGGTTGCGCAAACAATCGGGCCATGGTCGGCGCTGGATCGGCATCTCCATCGCCTTCGGGCTGGGTCAGGGCGTCCTGATGGTGATGCAGGCCTGGTTGCTGGCGACCCTGCTGCACGGTTTCATCATCGAAGGCTCCACGCCGGAGCACTCCGCCCCCCTCTTCATCAGTCTGTTGCTGGTGACCCTGACCAAGGCGGCCCTGGCCTATGGCCGCGAGGTGGCGAGTTTCAAGGCGGGCAGTGCGGTTCGCCAGGCCGTCCGCGAGCTGGTGCTCACCCGCCTCGCCAGGCTCGGCCCTGCTTATATCCAGCGTCGTCCCGCCGGTAGCTGGGCCAGCCTGCTGCTCGAGCAGATCGAAGAGATGCAGGACTTCTTCTCCCGCTATCTGCCCCAGATGGCCATCGCCGTCTTTATTCCCCTGGTGATCCTGGTCTCCGTGTTCCCGGTCAACTGGGCGGCGGGCCTCATTCTGCTCGGCACGGCCCCCCTCATTCCTCTCTTCATGATCCTGGTGGGGGTGGGTGCCGCCGATGCCAACCGCCGCAACTTCCAGTCGCTGGCGCGCCTCTCAGGCCACTTCCTCGATCGCCTGAAGGGACTGCGCACCCTGCAGCTTTTCATGCGTACCCGGGCGGAAGGGGAGGCCATCCGCGATGCATCGGAAGATTTTCGCGAGCGCACCATGGAGGTGCTGCGCCTCGCCTTCCTGAGCACGGCCGTGCTGGAGTTCTTCGCCGCCATCGCGGTGGCCCTGGTGGCCGTCTACTTCGGTTTCTCCTACATCGATCACCTCAACTTTGGCAGCTATGGCGTCAAGGTCACCCTCTTTACCGGCCTGTTCGTGCTCTTCCTCGCCCCCGAGTTCTACGCGCCGCTGCGGGAACTCGGTGCCCACTATCACGCCAAGGCACAGGCCATTGGCGCCGCCGAACAACTGCTGGAATTTCTCGAGGCCGACGTGAGCGAACCCGCCTCCGGGACGCTCCCCTTCCATGCGGATGGCCCCGTCAAGGTAGAAGCCCGCAGCCTGGAAGTGCTGAGCGCCGAGGGCAAGGTGCTGGTCGGTCCCCTCGATTTCACGCTGGAAGCCGGCACGCGCACCGCCCTGGTCGGCATCAGCGGCGCGGGCAAGAGCTCCCTGGTCAATGCCCTGCTCAGTTTTGCCCCCTATCGCGGTTCCCTGTGCGTCAACGGAGTGGAGCTTCGTACCCTGGACATCAGCCAGTGGCGCCAGCAGCTAGGCTGGCTCTCCCAGAATCCCCAACTCTTCCACAGCTCCCTGCGGGACAACCTGCTGCTGGCCAGACCATCCGCCAGCGACGCCGAGCTGGAAGCCGCGCTCAAGCGCGCCCAGGCCTGGGAGTTCGTCAATGAGAAAGGGCTGGACTATCGGGTCGGGGATCAGGCGGGCGGCCTCTCCGTCGGCCAGGCCCAGCGCATCGCCCTTGCCCGCACCCTGCTCAAGACGACCCAGATGATGGTGCTGGATGAACCCACTGCCAGCCTGGATCGCCATTCTGAGCGGGCCGTCATGAGCGCCCTCGAACAGGCCGCACAAGGTCAGACCCTGCTGATGATCACCCACCGCCTCGATCAGCTCAGCCAGATGGACAACATCCTGGTGCTGGCGCACGGCAAGCTGGTGGAGCAGGGACGTTTTGCCGCACTCGGCGAGGCCCAGGGCCCCTTCGCCCGCCTCCTGTCGCAATCCCAAGGTTTCGGAGACTCTCTCGATGACTGATCTATTGCCGTTCCTGCGCCTTTATCGCCAGCACTGGCTCAGCCTCTCCATCGGCCTGCTGCTGGCCCTGGTCACCCTGGTGGCCGGCATGGGCCTGCTCTCCCTCTCCGGCTGGTTCCTCTCCGCCGCCGCCGTCGCCGGGCTGGCGGTCGCCACCCGAGACACCTTCAACTACATGACCCCTGCGGGGGGCGTGCGTTTCTTCTCCATCGTGCGCACCGCCAGTCGCTGGGGCGAGCGGGTCGTGAGCCACGACGCCACCTTCCGGGTGCTGACCCGGCTGCGGGTCTGGTTCTGGCAAAAGCTCTCCCCTCTCTCCCCCGGCTCCCTTGCCGGTTTTCGCCAGGCTGACCTGCTCAACCGTCTGGTGACCGACATCGATGCCATGGATCACGTCTATCTGCGCCTCATTACCCCCATTGGGGCGGCGCTGCTGAGCTGCGCCGGGCTGGTCTTCTTCCTCTCCTTCTTCGATGGTCGCCTGGCGCTGACGCTGGGAGCCATTCTGCTCTTTGGCATGCTGGCCTTGCCCCTGGTCTTCTATTTTGCCGGGCGCGCGCCGGGCCGCCAGCTCATCGCCGAGAAGTCCAACCTGCGTACCCGCATGGTGGACTATCTGGACGGCCAAGCCGAACTGCAGATGTTCGCCGCCGCTCCCGAGGCGCTCACCGGATTGCAGCAGGCGGAGCAGGCCCTGATCCGGGCCCAGGCCCGCATGGCCCGCGTCAGCGGCCTGGCCGCCTTCTCGGTGCAGTTGCTGAGCGGCTGGACTCTGACCCTGATGCTCTGGCTGGCCGGTCACGGCGTCGGTGGCAGTGCCCCTGACCCCATCACGGCACTCATGGTGTTCGCTACCCTGGCGAGCTTCGAGGCGCTGCTGCCGCTGGCCGGTGCCTTCCAGCACCTCTCCACCAGCCTCACCTCCGCCCGCCGTCTCAACGAGATCCTGCAAGAGGCCAAGGCGCCGGAGTGGGGAGCACAGCAAGCCCCCGCTGCCCGGGGTGCCGTGCAGATAAGCGACCTGCATTTCACCTATCCAGGCCAGGATGCTCCCGTGCTGCAAGGGTGCACCCTGCAACTGCATGCCGGGGAGAAGCTGGCGCTGCTGGGGCAGACCGGCTGTGGCAAGTCCACCCTGATGGGGGTGCTGACCCGGGAATGGACGGCCCTATCGGGGGAGATCCTGCTCGATGGCAAGCCCCTCACCGATTACAGCGAAGAGGCGCTGCGCGCCTCCTGCTCCGTGGTGAGCCAGCGGGTCCACCTGTTTGCCGATACCCTGCGTGGCAACCTCACCCTGGCCGCCCCAGGAGCCAGCGACGAACGGCTCATCGAGGTGCTCACGCAGGTGGGGCTCGGGACTCTGCTGCGCGATGAGGGTGAGCAGGCCGAACAGGGACTGGATGCCTGGCTCGGGGACGGCGGGCGTCCGCTCTCCGGCGGGGAGCGCCGCCGCATCGGCATCGCCCGCGCCCTGCTCCACGATGCACCGCTCTGGCTGCTGGACGAGCCCACCGAAGGGCTCGACACCCAGACCGAACGGGAGATCATGGATCTGCTGCTGACCCTGGGGGCGGATCGCACCCTGCTGCTCATCTCCCACCGCCTGCTGGGGCTGGAACGGATGGACAGGGTAGCCCTGATGGAAGAGGGTCGCATCCGTCTGTGTGCCCCCCACCAGGAGCTGCTGGAAGATGATCACTACCGCAGCCTGCACCGGCGGCTGGCCCCCGCCTGATCCGGGATCGTCTCGCTACAATCCATTGATATGGCTAAAAATGGGGCTGGTCGCCATCGGCGACTGCCCCCTATAATGGCCCACTCGCCACCCAACAAGATGCCGATATGAAACGCCTGATCCTGATGATGCCCCTGATTGCCTCCGGTTGCGCCGACTTCGCCTTCAACAGCAATCTGGACAAGGAAAACTTCGACGAGTACTTCAAGCCGGGGAGCGTGCGGATCTACGAGCAGAGCGAGCTCGCCGACCTCAACTACCTCTACCTCGGCACCGTCGAGGGGGAATCCTGCCAGAGCGATGCCAACCAGGCGGTGCCCAATGCCGGTGAAGCCCGCACCCTGGCCCGCCGCCGCGTGGCGGACATGGGGGGCAACGGCGTCAGCTTCGACAAGTGCGCCGAGTTCAGCGACGTGCCCGGCTGCCTGAAGCAGGTGATCTGCTACGGTCAGGCGCTGAAAGTGGCCGAAGAGAAGTAAGTCCTGCCATGGCGATCGCCATCGTGCGACTCGGCAGCCCCCGCCTCGAGGATGAGGGGCTTCGCATCGGTACCGTGCGTCGCCCCCCTCGCGGCGTGCCCAAAGCGGCGTTCGCCAGCCAGGATTGGTACGACGTCTGGTTCCCCAATCTGGCCCCCAGCGCCGAGACCATGAAACTCGGTCAGACTGCCGACACCCCGGCCCGGTGGACCGCCTTCTGCAAGCAGTACAAGGCCGAGATGGCCGCCCCGGCCGCGAAGCACGATCTGGCCCTGCTGGCCGCCCTCTCCCACACCACCCATTTCTCGGTGGGATGCTACTGCGAACAGGAGTCCCGCTGTCATCGCAGTGTGCTGAGGACCCTGCTGGCCGACGCGGGTGCATTGCTGCGCTGAGCGCCCGTCATGGATGAACACCCCACATGAGAAGAGGGCCCCCCGGGGTGCCCTCTTCTTTATGATGTCGGCTAGTACGCATTCGATGACAAGGAAACCTCCACTCGTCGTCGCAAAGCCTGTTCCTCGTCATGGGTCATGCCCGGCAGCGGCCCCCGGGGGTTGCTGGCAAGCCATACCACCAGATCGTCAACCGTCTCCTCCAGGGGGCGAAAGTTCAGCCCATGAACGATGGCGGCCTCGGCGCTGATGGTGCCATACCCAGCATACTCGGGCAGCTCGCTTGGCAGCAGCGTGGGATAGCTTTGCCAGGGCGCCACCCCTGCCGCCATCAGGTCACGCCAGGGAGCCCACTCGAGCTGCAAGGGGGTCACTGGCGTCAGCCGGGCAGCGAGGCGCTCCACCCAGTCGTTCAGTGCGATGCCGGGCTTGATCAGGTTGAAGCACCCAGCGAGTCGCTGCTCGGCAGCCCGCAGCACGAACTCGGCGCAGTCGCGCACATCCAGGTATTGCAGCCTGTCCTCTCCCAGCCCCGGCAAGAGCCAGTGCCCGCCCCGCTGCACCCGCCTCACCCACCAGGCAAGACGAGCGGTCGGGTCAAAGGGGCCGCAGAGCACGCCGGGGCGCAGGGTGCACAGGCGATCTCCCCAGCGGGCGCGATACACCGACTCGCACAGCACCTTGAGGGGGCCGTAGTCGGTGGGCGCTCCTGCCATCTCGTGCAGGGGGGCCGACTCATCCATGCCGGGTTGGGAAAAATCGCGATAGACACTGATGGTGGAGATGAAGATGAGCCGATCACAGCGCCCCAGCAGAGCGTCAGAGAGTCCTTCGGCCTGTTCGGGGCGATAGCAGCAGGTGTCGATGACCAGATCCCAGTGCCGCCCCTCGCCCCGCAAGGGGGCCAGGTCCCCGTCTCTGTCCCCGTGAAGCTGTGTCAGCTCCCGCCAATCCGGGTGCTGGCGGTGGCCGCGATTGAACAGCGTCACCTCGTGCCCCCAATCCAGGGCCAGCGTGGTCAGGTGGCGACCCAGAAAGCCGGTGCCGCCGATAATCAACAATTTCATCCCTGTCTCTCCTCTATGGCGCCCTCTCCTTGCAGCCCCTCCACGGGCAGCCGAAACGGCCATGGCCTGGCATGGTGAGCACACGTCCCAGGCACGCCCTGATGCCGCCAGGCATATCGTCATGGTGCGGGGAGCAGGCTCCTTGCCCGCTCCCCCGCCACCCCTTTTGCCGCCCCACCCTACGCAAGTTGGCACCAGGACACAGCCCCCGGGCACCGGGTCTGGGATCGGGATCACAGGGGCCGCGTCCTGGTGCTCCCCCTGCGTTTTCGGCGTGCCTGTGCTACATTGCCCGGGTTTTCAGCCAGGATCCGCCATGAAGTTCGATATCGATACCCTAGGGATCATCCGCTCTCCCTACAAGGAGAAGTTCGCCATACCCCGCCAGCCCGGTCTGGTCAGCGCGGCTCGCGCCCGCCTCGAACTGCTTCCTCCCTACGATCAGCCCGATGTGCTGCGCGGCATCGAGCAATTCTCCCATCTCTGGATCAGCTTCGTGTTTCACCAGACCATGGATCAGGGCTGGCACCCGACGGTGCGCCCGCCGCGCCTCGGCGGCAACGAGCGGGTCGGGGTCTTTGCCACCCGCTCCACCTTCCGCCCCAACCCCCTCGGTCTCTCCGTGGTCGAGCTGCACGGGGTGGGACGTGAGCGCGGCAAACTCTGGCTCGAGCTGGGCGCCGTGGACTTGCTCGACGGCACCCCCGTCGTCGACATCAAGCCCTATGTCCCCTATGCCGACAGCCTGCCCCACGCCCGTGGCGGTTTCGCCCCCGATGCCCCCACCCCGCCGCTGGCGGTGAGCTTCAGCGCCCAGGCCGAGCAGCAGCTCGCCCCCTGGCTCAAGGCCCACCCGGAGCTGCGTGAACTGGTGAGGGAGGTGCTGGCTCAGGATCCCCGCCCTGCTTACAAGAAGGGCAAGCCGGATGACAAGGTGTACGGTGTCAGATTGTTCGATGTGAACGTGCGATTTCAGATAAAAGAGCCGCAATGTCAGGTACTGGCCATCGAACCCGCTTGAAAAAAGCCTCTCGGGCAGCATGAAAAAAGCCACCCTCCCGGGTGGCTTTTTTATGGGCAAAACAGGGTGCTCAGCGCCGCTGCAACAGCAGGCTGCCGATGGAGTAACCGGCCCCAAAGGAGCAGAGCACCCCGCGAGCCCCGCTCGGCAGATCCTGGTTGAAGAGGTGGAAGGCGATGATGGAACCCGCCGAGCTGGTGTTGCCGTAGCGGTCGAGGATGACAGGCGCCTCCTGCTGGCTGGCGTCATGGCCCAGCAACTTGCGACCGATGAACTGGTTCATGGTGAGGTTGGCCTGATGAAGCCAGAGCCGGCTCAAGCCATCGGCCGCCCATCCCTGCTCCGCCAGCTGGGAGGCTATCTGATCGCACACCAGGGGCAGCACCTCCTTGAACACCTTGCGCCCCTGCTGGCGAAACAGCTTGTCGTCGCCGTAGCGGGTGCGCGGGCTGAGCCGGTTCAGGAAGCCGAAGTTGTTGCGGATGTTGTTGGAGTACTGGGTCACCAGCTTGCTGGCCACCAGTTGCCAGGGGTTGGCCACCTGGCAATCGGCCTCCCGCTCCAGCAGCACGGCGGTACAGGCGTCGCCGAAGATGAAGTGACTGTCCCGATCGCGGAAGTTGAGGTGACCCGAGCAGATCTCCGGATTGACCACCAGCGCCAGCCGGGCGGTGCCTGCCGCCAGCATGTCCGCGGCGGTCTTGATCCCGAAGGTGGCGGAAGAGCAGGCCACGTTCATGTCGAATGCCAGGCCGCTGGCGCCGAGATAGTGCTGCAATTCGATGGCCAGCGCCGGGTAGGGGCGCGGCATGTTGGAGGCGGCGACGATGACAAGATCGATCTCCCCCGGTTCACGACCGGCGGCGATCAGCGCCTGTTCGGCGGCCGCCACCGCCATCTCCACCATGATGGAGGGCTGATCGTCCGGGCGCTCTGCCATGAGCGGCTGCATGATGTCGGGATCCAGCACCCCCTCGCAGCTCACCAGATAGCGGCTCTTGATGCCGGAGGCCTTCTCGATGAACTCGCAGCTCGAGTGCTGCTTGGCAGGCAGCTGCCCAGCATCGATGGCGGAGGCGTTCTCCTCGTTGTAGAGATCCACGTACTGGTTGAAGGCCGCCACCAGCGCTTCATTGCTGACGGCAAAGGGAGGGGTATAGAGGCCTGAGCCACTGATTACGATAGAGGTCATCTTTGCTCCTGGCCGGGTGCAATCCCGGCTTGTCTGTTTTTTAGGGTTCAGAGGGTCACAGCTGGTCGATGGCCGCAGCCAGACCCGCCAGGGTCAGCGGGTGCATCCGCCCGCCGATCAATTCGTTCATCAACTTGTTGACATCCTCCCCCACCTTAGCGCTTCGCGTCACAGGAGGGGGATTCCCATTACTGGGTGATAGCTGCTCGCGCAGTACCGGGGTCCTGCTTCATCGGGCGGCCTGATTGCACCACGCCTCCACAGGCTAAAACGGCGTGTCCCGCCGCTAAAATATTGCGAGCGCCGTTCACATCGGCGTTCGCCTCATAACCACACGCAGCGCATTTAAACTGGCTTTGCGTCTGGCG
>NZ_JAGKRI010000356.1:0-293 GCF_017939255.1 Aeromonas sp. Prich7-2 | reverse complement strand
TATCTTGGGGTTCAGGCTTTGCGTTCCTCGCACCAGATAAAATCCGCCAGCGTCGTTCACCTGCTCAAACCAGGCCCTGTCAATGTAACCCGCGTCAGCCAGCAGCAGGCAGTTGGCCAGCTTGTGAGCCTCAGGGAGAAATTGCCCCTCCCCTGCGGTATCGGCAGACACACTCATGCACAGTGGGCTCTGCTCCGACAGAGACATGGTCATATGGCACTCGATAGCCGCCGGACTGATGGTCTTGAACCGGCCGGGAAAGTCAGCCGCCAGACGCCGGTGCACCGCGAAGG
>NZ_JAGKRI010000355.1:0-57831 GCF_017939255.1 Aeromonas sp. Prich7-2 | reverse complement strand
CTGGAGGTGAAGCAACACTGCCCGCAGGCGGAGGTGGTCTACGACCTGTTCCACGTGGTGGCTCGCTATGGCCGAGAGGTGGTGGACCGGGTGCGAGTGGAGCAGGCGAATGCACTGAAAAGCGATAAACCGGCGCGAAAAGTGGTTAAAAGTGCGCGTTGGTTGCTGCTACGTAATCGGGCGAAGTTGAGTGAAAAACAGGATGTGAAGTTGCAGGAGCTGTTGGCGGCGAATCAACCGCTGGCGATGGTGTACGTGCTGAAAGAGGGGTTGAAGGGCATCTGGTATGCGCCGAGCGTGTGGGAAGGATGGCGACGATGGCGGAGCTGGATGCGGCAGGTGAAGGAAAGCGGGCTAGCGCCGCTGCAACGATTTGGTCGAAATTTATCGAAATATATGCGGGGGATCCTGGCGAGTGCAAACTACCCGATGCACACGAGTGTGCTGGAAGGGGTGAACAACAAGATCAAAGTGATAAAGCGTATGGCATATGGATTTAGGGACTCAGAATACTTTTTTCTGAAAATCAAGGCGGCCTTCCCCGGAAAGCCGCGATGAACCTTATTTTTGTCGCAAATCAAGTTGTGCAAAAAGGCAAACCGGATGAAAGTCCGGGACGCAAAGCTTCCGGTCTAAGGGTCTGCGTACCTAGGATAGCGGGGCCACCACAGGTTGTATCGTCCATGGGCCAAGCCATGGTTGCGATGTTGTCTGCGTTACCTGGCAGGTTGCGTTGCCTTTTTCGTTGTTAATTCCAATAACGAAATAAGGAAGTTCAAATATGTTAAGTCCAAAACTTTCCCTGCTGGCGCTTCTGGTCGGGGGGCTTTGCACTACCTCCGCCTTCGCCGCTGCCCCGGGCAAACCCACCATTGGCTCCGGCCCCACCAAGTTTGCCATCGTTGAAGTCAATCAGGCCGCTTCGGCCTACAACCAGCTGGTGACCGTCCACAAGGATGGCGCTCCCGTCAGCGTGACCTGGAACCTCTGGTCCGGTGACGTCGGACAGACCGCCAAGGTACTGCTCGACGGCAAGGAGGTGTGGTCAGGCCCGGCCTCCGCCGCGGGTACCGCCAACTTCAAGGTCACCAAGGGGGGGCGTTACCAGATGCAGGTGGCCCTGTGCAACGCCGATGGCTGCACCCTCTCCGACAAGAAGGAGCTGATGGTCGCCGATACCGACGGCAGCCACCTGGCGCCGCTCAATGCGCCCCTCAAGGAGAACAACAAGCCCTACGCCAACAAGTCCGGCAAGGTGGTGGGGGCCTACTACGTGGAGTGGGGGGTCTATGGTCGCAAGTTCACCGTGGACAAGATCCCGGCCCAGAACCTGACCCATATCCTCTACGGCTTCACCCCCATCTGCGGTGGCAACGGCATCAACGACAGCCTCAAAGAGATCTCCGGCAGCTTCGAGGCGTTGCAGCGCTCCTGTGCGGGCCGCGAAGACTTCAAGGTCTCCATCCATGATCCCTGGGCGGCGATCCAGATGTCCCAAGGCAACCTCAGCGCCTGGGATGAGCCCTACAAGGGCAACTTCGGCAACCTGATGGCTCTCAAACAGGCCCACCCGGACCTTAAGATCCTGCCGTCTGTCGGCGGATGGACCCTCTCCGATCCCTTCTATTTCCTGGGTGACAAGACCAAGCGCGATACCTTCGTCGCCTCGGTCAAAGAGTTCCTGCAGACCTGGAAATTCTTCGACGGCGTGGACATCGACTGGGAGTTCCCGGGCGGACAGGGGGCCAACCCCAGCCTGGGCGGCCCGAATGACGGTGCCACCTATGTGGTGCTGATGAAGGAGTTGCGAGCCATGCTCGATGAACTGGAAGCCGAGACCGGCCGCCAGTATGAGCTGACCTCGGCCATCAGCGCCGGCGGTGACAAGATTGCCAAGGTGGATTATCAGGCGGCCCAGCAGTACATGGACCACATCTTCCTGATGAGCTACGACTTCAGCGGCGCCTTCGACCTGACGAATCTGGCCCACCAGACCAACCTCTTTGCCTCCAGCTGGGATCCGGCCACCAAGTACACCACCGACAAGGGCGTCAAGGCGCTGCTGGGTCAGGGGGTGACACCGGGCAAGATTGTGGTGGGGGCGGCCATGTATGGCCGTGGCTGGACCGGAGTGAAGAACTACCAGGCCGGCAACCCCTTCACCGGCACCGCTACCGGACCGGTGAGCGGTACCTGGGAAAATGGCGTAGTGGATTACCGCGACATCGTCAACAACCGCATGGGCGCAGGCTGGGAGCAGGGCTATGACGAGTCGGCCGAGGCCCCCTATGTCTTCAAGGCCAGCAGTGGCGACCTCATTACCTTCGACAACGACCGCTCGGTCAAGGCCAAGGGGCAGTACGTGCTGGCGAACCAGCTCGGCGGTCTGTTCGCCTGGGAAATTGATGCGGACAACGGCGACATCCTCAACGCCATGCACGAGGGGCTGGGCCACGGCGAGGGTACGCTGCCGCCGGTCAACAAGCCGCCGGTTGCCAATGCCGGCAGCGATCTGAGTGCCACCGGCCCGGCCGAGGTGACCCTCAACGGCAGTGCCTCCCACGATCCGGAAAACGGGGCGCTGACCTACAGCTGGAAACAGGTCTCCGGACCCCAGGCCAGCCTGCTGGATGCCACCCAGGCCAAGGCCCGTGCGGTATTGGATGCCGTCAGCAGCGACATCAATCTGGTGTTCGAGCTGACCGTGACCGACGATCAGGGGCTCTCGGCCAAGGATCAGGTGGTGGTCACCAACAAGGCGCCGCAGCCGAACCTGCCCCCCGTGGTCAGCGTACCGGCCAGTGCGACCGTCGAGGCCGGCAAGCAGGTGAGCATCAAGGCCACCGCTTCCGACCCCAATGGTGATGCCCTGAGCTATCAGTGGACAGTGCCGGCCGGGCTCAGCGCCACCGGTCTGGACAGCGCGACCCTGGTGGTCACGGGCTCGAACGTGGCCAGTGACACGGCCTACGATCTGACCCTGGTGGTCACCGATGGGGCGCTGGATGCCACAGCCGTTACCCGCCTGACCGTCAAGCCGGCCAGTACAGGTGGTGGCTGCGAGGCCAGCGATCCGGATGCGGCCAACCACCCGGCCTGGAGTGCAGGTACCGTCTACAACACCAATGACAAGGTGAGCCACAAGCAACTGGTGTGGCAGGCCAAGTATTGGACCCAGGGCAACGAGCCGAGCCGCACCGCCGATCAGTGGAAACTGGTGAGCCAGGTGCAACTGGGTTGGGATGCCGGAGTGGTCTACAACGGCGGTGATGTCACCAGCCACAACGGCCGCAAGTGGAAGGCCCAGTACTGGACCAAGGGCGATGAGCCCGGCAAGGCCGCCGTCTGGGTCGATCAGGGCGCGGCGAGCTGCAACTGATCTGCCGTGATGAAAAATGGGGCCGAGGGCCCCATTTTTGTCTTGTTGCGTGGTCGGGTGTCTCTTCCCTGTCAGGGGAAAAGCGCACTCGCTTTGTCAAAAAGGCCCGTCAGGGCCTTTTTTCATGGTTTGTCACCGGTTTACAGCGTTTTTTGCCACAGGCTGAGCAGCAGATCCTGCTCGAGGGCGTCGGGCCCCTGGTGGGTGAAGGCGTGACGCTGCTCGCCGCTGGCACGCCAGCCGAGGCGACTGGTCTCCAGAATGTGCTCGCGCAGGCCCTGATCCAGCGCCGTACTGAACTGGGCGCGTTGCTGGGCAACATTGACAAGCCCGGTGAGGGCGGGCCAGCTCAGGGGATGTTCCATGCTCACCGGATTGAGGCTGACGCGCAATTGCCACTGATGGCGAGGGCCGGGCTGCACGTGGAGCAGATAGCCGCCCGGTGCCAGCCAGCTGACCAGGAGTTCCGTCTTGACCTTGAGGTCGTTGACCAGCAGCACCTGGGCCGTGCCAGGCAGCAGCGGGGCGCGCGCCGGGTCGGCGATGACGAACTGGCCTTCCGGTTGCGCCTTGTTGGCGGCGAAGATGGCATTCTTGGCCAGATCGAAACCGCCGACCTGCCACCCGGGCAGCCGCTCAGCCAGGGCGCGGCAGTAGTACCCCTCGCCGCAGCCGAGGTGGACAAGCTCGCGCTCGCCAAGAGGCGCGAGCAGGTTCGCCATGGCGTCCACCAGAGGCAGTTGGTGGCCTTGTTCCAGGAAGCGGCGCTTGGCGCGCAGCAGGGCCCGGCTGTCGCTGTCCTTGGGGTTCTTCTTGCCGGGGATGAGGTCCAGATAGCCTTCCGGTGCGGGATCGAAGTGGTGCTTGTTGTCGCAATAGACCCCGCGGGAGGCGGCATGAAGGTGCAGGGGGCTGCGGCAAAGGGGGCATTGAAGGTGCATAGGAGTTCTCTTGGCGAAGGCCATGACGGCGGGGCGCTCGGGATTATAGGGGAGAGGATCGGAAAAGGCTGCCATGGGCAGCCTTTTTATCCAACGGCGCTGTGCGGGCGCCGTCGGCGGAACCCGGTCAGCGGGTACCAAACACCACTATGGTCTTGCCGTGGGCGGAGATGAGCTCCTGCTCTTCCAGCATCTTGAGGATGCGGCCGACGGTTTCACGGGAGCAGCCGACGATCTGGCCGATCTCCTGGCGGGTGATCTTGATCTGCATGCCATCCGGGTGGGTCATGGCATCCGGCTGTTTGGCCAGGTTGAGCAGGGTCTGGGCAATGCGGCCGGTCACGTCCAGGAAGGCGAGGTTGCCGACCTTCTGGCTGGTGTGCTGCAGGCGCTTGGCCATTTGACCGGATAGACGCATCAGGATGTCCGGGTTGACCTGGATCAGCTGGCGGAACTTCTTGTAGGAGATCTCGGCGACTTCGCAGGCGCCTTTGGCACGTACCCAGGCGGAACGCTCCGGATTCTCGTTCTCTTCGAACATCCCCATCTCGCCCAGGAAATCCCCCTGATTCAGGTAGGAAAGGATCATCTCCTTGCCTTCGTCATCCTTGATCAGGACGGCGACGGTGCCCTTGACGATGTAGTAGAGGGTTTCCGCTTTTTCACCGGCGTGGATCAGGGTGCTCTTGGCGGGATACTTATGAATGTGGCAATGCGACAAGAACCACTCAAGGGTGGGATCGCTTTGCGGTTTGCCAATGATCATGAGACTTCCTCTGTAGTGTCATTTTTATGGACTGTGCGTCCAGGCAAGTTGCCAAGCTTGCCATTCCTTACTCTTTGGTCGCAGTAGAATAAGAGCCTTTGCCTGTGCTGACAAGGCTTTGGGGTTTTGCCGTCCACCGGTGAGCCGCCATCTGCTGCGTCGTCCGGGGCATTCTAGGCAAGAAGAGGAGGTCGGATGTTGATTTCGATCTATTTCCCTTTGGGTCGTCGTCCGTTTCGCAGGAGAGGCTGCTGTCGCCACAAACGGGGCTTTATCGTCGGGAACGGGCAAGATCCTGGCGTATGTGCCACTCGACCCCGGCTTGAGGTATGCTATGGGCGTTAGAACCGTTGTCATTGAGAGGAAAGTGAGAGATGAAAGCCAAGGTCAGCTGGGTGGAAGGCATGAAGTTTGTGGGGGAGAGCGAGTCCGGTCATCAGGTGACCCTGGATGGCGCCAACCCGGGTGAAGGTGCCAGCCCGATGGAGATGATCCTGCTGGCTGTCGGCGGTTGCAGCTCCATCGATGTGGTCTCCATCCTGGAGAAGGCCCGTCAGTCCGTGACCGCCTGCCATGTCGAACTGGAAGGGACCCGCGCCGATACCGTTCCCCGGGTATTTGAGCAGATCCACCTCAAGTTCGTGGTGACCGGCAAGGGTCTGGCGGAGAAGCAGGTCGCCCGTGCGGTGGATCTGTCCATGGAAAAATATTGTTCAGTTTCCCTGATGTTGGAAAAAGCGGTAGAAATTACCCATAGTTATCAAATTCTTGAGGGTTGACCGCTATAGTTTGTCCCGTCGATAACGCCATGACATAAGGAAAGTGCGATGAAAAAAATGATGATGTTGCTTCCCCTGTTCGGTCTGGCCGCCTGCAGCATGCCGCAGCCGACCCAGTATCAATACAGCCAGTATCAGTGCGGGGAAGAGTTGCTGGCCATCACCTATGATGCCCAGGCCGACATGGTGCAGTTCCCTTATGCCGGTGTCTATCACAAGCTGGGGCGCATCGAGTCGCCCAAAGAGACTGCCAGCTATTCCGACGGGGTGACTACCTTCTCCCGTCAGGACAAGCAGGCCACCCTGGTCAAGAGCGGTGTGACCCAGCTGACCTGCGAGTTGAAGTGACCCTGATGCCGTCACGGCGTGCATGGAAAACGGCCTGTGTGAAGCAGGCCGTTTTTGTTGAACGAGACATCAGTCTGACGGTATCGAGCCCAGCAGCTGGGCGGCCAGTTGCTGGCTAAGCTGGCCACGGGCTTCCTCTGCGACGGGTACGTCGCTGGCGAGCTGGATGGCGCTGCTCCACACCGCTTTCTGGCTATGCCCGTCGAGCAGCACGACGGCCAGGGTTCCCTTGCGGGCATTGGCGGCGGCGTTCAGGCCCGGTGTCATGCCGAGGCGGGAGAAGATCTCGCCATCGCTCATGTCCTGGCTGCCAGCTACCCCGATGGCGACCCAGACGTCGGCCTCATCCAGGGGAACGCTGCGCCAGCCTTTGCCGTCCAGTTGCCGGATGACGGCCTGCTGTACCGGTTCGAGCCAGGGCGCGGCGCTGTTGCCCGCATACTGGAATTGTTCGGCCAGCGCATAGCGTGGTGTCGCCCCGTAGGTCCAATGCTCCGCCGGGCGAACCACCATGGTGCCCGTTTCGACCGTGGGTGCGGCGGGGCCGGAGCTGCAACCGCCCAGCAGGGTTGCCAGCGTGAATGAGAGAAGTGCAGCGCGCATCGTTAAGCTCCTTGGCTCAGGTGATCTTGCCTGTTTCGATCAGTTGCTGGATCAGGGGGCGCAGGATCAGTTCCATTGCGAAGCCCATCTTGCCACCCGGCACGACGATGGTGTTCATCCTGGACATGAAGGCGCCGTCTATCATCGACAGCAGGTAGGGGAAGTCCACCTGCTTGATGCCCCGAAACCTGATCACCAGCATACTCTCGTCCAGGCTGGGTATCACCTTGGCGCTGAAAGGGTTGGAAGTATCGACGGTCGGCACCCGCTGGAAGTTGATGTGGGTGCGGGAGAACTGCGGCGTGATGAAGTTGATGTAGTCGTCCATGGAACGCACGATGGAGTCGGTCACCGCCTCGCGGGAGTGGCCGCGTTCCGAGGTGTCGCGAATGAGCTTCTGGATCCACTCCAGGTTGACGATGGGCACCACGCCGATGAGAAAGTCCACGTGCCGCGCCACGTTGTGCTCCCCCGTGACCACGCCGCCATGCAGTCCTTCGTAGAACAGCAGATCCGTCTCGCCGGGCAGATCCTGCCAGGGGGTGAAGGTGCCAGGCATCTGGTTGAAAGGCACCGCCTCGTCGAAGCTGTGCAGATAGCGCCGATACTGGCCGGTGCCGCTCTGGCCATACTCCTGGAAAAAGGACTCCAGCAGACCGAAGTCGTTGGCCTCCGGGCCGAAGTAGCTGATATGCCGCCCCTGCTCCCGGGCCTTGCGGATCGCCACGTCCATCTCGGGCCTGGTGTAGCGGTGAAAACTGTCCCCCTCGACCACGGCCGCCTTGTATCCAAGCTGGTGGAACATGGAGCGGAAGGCGTTGGTGGAGGTGGAAGTACCGGCACCGGACGAACCGGTGACCGCGATGATGGGATGCTTGGCCGACATAGAATTCTCTCTTCCTTGGGAGTTCCGTTATAAGGGGTGGCCCAAAGTGCGGTCAAGTGCGCCGTCATCCTCCCGCTGCCCCCACGCTTCCCGACAATAGCGGTGAACGAGGGCTGCCCTGTGCGCTGGGGACGCCGGAATAGGCGCTGCTGGGTGGCGAGCTGGCCATGCGGCCTGATGGTGCGAGTTGGATAGGGGGAGGGCGGGGTGAGCCGCCCGATAAGCCGTGACCGCGTTACGCTTGGGGGAAGTCGTCAGTGGGTGACTTGCTTAAATGAGTCTTTGGGACGACATTGACACTTTCGTGCAGCTCGCTATAGACAAGCACGGCGCTACCTTGTAGCAATTGTTGCCTGACTGCTTCGACCTTGTCGGTCAGGCTGACATCCTGTTCACCGTATTCGGTGCCTTCTTGCAGCACAAAGTGTTCGAGCAGGTTGGTGAGGGTGTCCGGCTCCAGTTCTTGCCAGGGGATAATCATGATTTCATCTTCACTCAGTGGGTTGCGGATATTGTCGGTGTCTGGTCGGCAAGCGCAAGGGATTTGTCTCGTTTTGGACGAGGGGTGCCATGCAATCCATTGACGCACGCCGACCCTCCAGTCAATTCGAACAGCACCTGTTCGATGCCCGCCGCCGCGCCCTGAGCGCCGGTTTGCGCTGGTACTGGGTCATCAATCTCATCGCCCTCGTATTTCTGCTGACCCGCTTTTACATCTATCGGGATGCACACCTGGTACTGGTCGGCAACCTGCCCTGGTCTTACAAATGGCAGCTGATCACCATGATAGGAGTCGGCCTGTTGCTGCCGTTCGGGTGGGGCTGGCTCTCCCGTCAACCCCATGTCATCTGGCAGGGCTCCCTGTACGTCTGCGTCCTTTCCTGGGGATTGGCCTGGGCCATGGTGGGTTACACCATCTCGATCGTCGACTTGAAGGGGGGCTTCAGCTTCATTTTCAACATGGTCAGCCTGCTGCTGACCGGTCTCGTCGCCGCGTATTGCGATGTGCGGCTGTTTTACGCCCTGGTGTCGGTCCCCCTGCTGTTCTTGCTGATGAGAGCCTCCTGGAGCCCTGATCCTTTTGTTCTGGTCAACACCATTGTGGTCGGGGTCTTGCTGGTGGTGCTGGAGACGGGGCGGCGCATGCTCAACGGCTGGTTCGAGCTTGCGGTGTCAAGGGAGCACGACAACCTGATGCTGGCAAACAAGATGAATGCCATGGCTCACCGGGATCCCCTTACCGGCATTGCCAACCGTCGCCACTTCGATCAGGCGTGCAAGCGTGCCATTGCGCAAGGCACGACCCTGGATGTGCCGCTCACCGTAATCCTGCTCGATGTGGATTTCTTCAAGCGCTACAACGATCGCTATGGTCATCAGGCGGGGGATGAGTGCCTGATCCTGGTGGCCGAGTGCCTGGAGGAGAGTGTGCGGGAACCCGGTGATCTGGTGGCGCGCTACGGGGGAGAGGAGTTCGTGGTGCTGCTGCAGGAGACGACGCTGGCCGGTGGCCAGGAGGTGGCGGAGCGCATTCGCACCACTCTGGCGGCCAGGGCTCTGCCCCATGAGGATTCCGACGTTTCCCCCCACCTCACCCTGAGCCAGGGGATAGCCCAGTGGCGAACCGGGGAGAGCCTCGTCATGCTGCTCGAGCGGGTCGATGGCGCCCTCTATCAGGCCAAGGAAGAGGGGCGCAACGGTTATCGGTTCGCGCCCTGAGTCTGTTCCCGCAACCACTGGCTGATGCGCTCATCCAGCCAGAAGCGGGGGCGCCAGGGAGAGCCGTGCAGGAAGCCCACGTGGCCGCCCTGGCTGCTCAGCTCGTAGCGCACCAGAGGGGAGAGCTGCTCTGCCGCCGGAATGACGGCATCGGTCATGAAGGGATCGTCGGCGGCGTGAATGACGAGGGTCGGGATGGGAATGCGGGCCAGCAGGCTCAGGCCGGAGCAGGTCTGGTAGTAGTGATCGGCGCTCTCGAAACCATGGAGCGGTGCCGTCACCAGCTCGTCGAACTCCCTCAGTGTGGCAATGCGGGTGATCTGGGCCGGCTGCCAGCGCGCCCGTGCCGCGCTCTGGCGCCGGATCTTGCTTTGCAGGTTGGTTCGCATGGTGCGCAGCAGGTAGTTCTGATAGACCCGTGAGAAGCCCTGATTGACCCGATCGGCGCAGCTGTCCAGTTGCAGCGGGGCCGACACTACCACCGCCGCTTTCAATTGTGCCGGGCAGGCCCGCGCCAGCAGATTGACCAGCATGTTGCCCCCCAGGGAATAGCCGATGGCGACCAGGGGCCGGCCTGGAAAACGCCGCCCCAGCTCGGCAATCACCGCCTGGGCGTCCTCAATGGCGCCTGAGTGATAGGCCTGCAGCAGCCGGTTAGGCTCGCCACTGCACCCCCGAAAGTGCATCAGCACCGCCTCGTTCCCTTGCCGCTGCAGGTGGGCAAAGAGTCCCTTGGCATAGTGGGAGTGAATGCTCCCCTCCAGTCCGTGGAACACCACCACCAGGGGGTGTTCATCCTGGCCGGGTTCGCCGCTCCAGGCCAGATCGACGAAATCGCCGTCCGGGAGTTCGAAGCGCTCCTGGATGAAGCGGGCAGGCGAGCGGCGCAGCCACTTGGGCAAAATGGTTTGCAGATGGGGGTTGCAGGCCCACCAGGGGGCGTGGAAGTGGCTTTCTGTCAACATGCAGCGACTCGGAAGAGCAAGGAGGAAAAGGGGGCGGCGAGCCCTTGGCTCGCCGCGACATCAGGCCAGCAGACGATCGTGGTGCTCGGCGCCGCGCAGCATGGCCTGGATCAGTTCGTTGGCTTCAAACTTGGTGAGCGCCTCGTGGGCGCCGACCTGATGGGCCCGCTCCACGCTGATCTCGCTGGAGAGGGAGGTGTGCAGGATGATGTAGGCTCCCGCCAGCTTGGCATCGCTCTGTACCTCGAAGGCCAGCTCGTAACCATCCAGCCCCGGCATCTCGATATCGCTCACCAGGATGTCGATCCGCGTGCCCTGGGAGACCCGGGTCTGCATCAGGGTGAGGGCGTCGCGTCCGTTGGTGCAGACCTCGTAGGGGATGTTGATGTAATCGAGCGCCGCCATGAGCTGGCGACGGGCAACGGAGGAGTCGTCCACCAGCAGGATCCGCATCGGCTTGAGCCGCTCGCGCTGCACGTCGGTCAGCACGGGGTAGAGATGGCTGGGATCGTCCGGATAGACCCGCGACAGGATGAGCTCCACATCCAGCAACTGGATCAACTGATCTCCCACCCGGGTCACGCCGGTGACGAAGACGTTCTGTCCCAAGGAGGGAGGGGGCGGCTCGATGTCACGCCAGTTGCACTCGGTGATCTTGTCGATGCCCCGCACCAGAAAGCCCACCAGGGTGCGGCGGCAATCGGTGATGATGATGAAGCAGTGGGGCATCTCCTCCCGGCTGATGGGGCGATAGCCCACGGCCATTGCCATGTCGATCACCGGGATGGTGGTGCCGCGCATGCTGGCGGCCCCGAGCACGGTGGGATGGGATTGTGGCAGGGCGGTGAGCTGGGTGTAGGGCACGATCTCCTTCACCTTGAGGGTACCGATGGCGAAGGATTGTCTGGCAGAGAGGTGGAACAGCAACATGCCCTGGGATTGGTTGGCCTTGCTCGTCATGGCGGATGTCCTGTTGATCTAGTCGGTGACGGTCAATCGGGTGTTCAGCATAAAGGATGGTGACATGAATGACTCCTTTGTTGTTAGCGGCGGTGAGCCGCAAAACTGGATTTCTTTTGCCATCCTTTTATGCCTCTCTTATCGGGTCGCGGACGGCTGAGGGGAGAGGGGCGCCCCGAGCCATTGCAGATGAGCCTCGGCCAGCGCGCTTTCATCCCGATAACCCAGCCTGCTCACCACCTGTGACGGCGTGCTGCCGCTTCGCAGCAGGCGAATCCCCTGCAACAGTTGCCACTGATCCTGCAGTGCCTGGGCGTCAGGGCCCTCGAGACCGCGAGTGCCCAGCAGGGTCTGCCAGGCAGTCACGCTATCCGGCTGCGCCCTGGCCAGGGCTTGCCAGGCATCTTGCAGTGCCTGATCCCCCAGTGACGAGATGGTGCAGCCATGCAACTCATCCCCCACCACTTGCAGCCGCTGCCCATAGGGGCCTTGCCAGTCGCGGGGGCGTGACCAGGCCGCCAGGCTGTCCAGCAGTGCGTCCATCAACGGGCTTGCCTGCAACCAGCCAGCCTGGGCGGGCTGGGGCACCCGCACGGAGCAGGCCAGCAGATCATGCTGGCAGTCAGCCAGAGGGGTGAAGGCGGCGAGGGCATCGGCACAGAGCCAGAAGTGGCTGCCAGGTGTCAGCAGCAGCTCATGGGCACCCAATTTCAGCAGCGCCGCCCCCTGGGTGACGCGCAGCAATTGGCCCATGGGGGAGCGCTTGCGGGGGCCGACCTGAAGAGTGGAAGTGGAAAAATGCTGATATTCGATGGCGTGATGCATGTAAAAACCCTGATATGATGCTGCCTGGAGGTAACAAAAATGGAAACCAGACGTAAAAAACGCTTCATTGCCGGGGCGGTTTGCCCGGCGTGCGGCAAGATGGACACCATGATGCTGTATATGGAGCATGGAGTCGAGAAGGTGACCTGTGTCGAGTGCGGGGATACCCAGGTGCAGACCCAGGTGCAGGTGGACAAGGCGACGCGTGAGGCGGAGCAGGTGATAGGGGTGTTTCGTCCCGAGTGAGTGCCATGCCTCAAGGTGATGGTACGCCGGTCAGGCTGGTCGCTGTTGATGACTTTTTCATCACACCGAAGCCGGGTCGACCATATGCTTGTCTGCCTTTTTGAGGTATTCTGAGCCCGTTTTTTTCTATCCGCAGGATCCCTGACATGAAAGTAGCTCCCCTGAGCGTGGTTACGCTGGAATACACGGTCACCGACGAACACGGTGAAGTCATCGACACCACTGTCGGTAAAGAGCCGCTGGTGTATCTGCACGGTACCCGTTACCTGGTCTCCGGCCTCGAAGCCGAGCTAGAAGGCCGCAGCGTGGGCGAGGCGTTCGACGTCACCCTGACGCCGAACCAGGCCTATGGCGAGTACGACGAGAATCTGGTGCAGGAAGTGCCCGGCGAGCTGTTCGACGGTATGGAAGTGTCTGAAGGGGATACTTTTGTGGCCGAGACCGACGACGGCCACCGCCCGGTGACCGTCATCGAGGTGTCCGAGGAGTTCATCAAGGTGGACGGCAATCATCCCCTGGCTGGCGTGACCCTGGGCTTCAAGGTCGAGATCAAGGACGTGCGTGCCGCGACCGCCGAAGAGCTGGCCCATGGCCATGTGCACGGCGCCGGTGGCTGCGGTCATGACCATGATCACGGCCATGATCACGATCATGACCACGGTGGCTGCTGTGGTGGCCATGGTCACAACCATGCACACGATCACGGCGACGATCACGGTCACGGTGGTTGCTGCGGTGGTGGCGGTTGTGGTGGCAAAGGCCATCAGCACTGATCACGGCCTGGCCGATGATAAAAGAACCCGCGCATGGCGCGGGTTTTTTTATGGCTGGCACGCATCAGTAGTGCGGTGGCGGCGTCTCTTCGGCCATGCTGGCGATCTGGCTCGGCTGTACGCTCTGCAATTTATCCACCAGTAGATGGATCTGGTGTTTGAGCCGGTCCAGCTCGCGACCCTGGGTGGTGACCTCGTCGTTGAGCTGCTCCACCGTGTATTCGGCAAAGGCGAGGCGGCTTTCCAGGGTTTCGAGGCGTTCGTTTAGTTGCTGACTCATGGGCCTTTTGGTCCTTACTTGATAGTCCAGATTTCAGCCAGGCCACTGGAGCTGGCACTGACGAGGTGGTCATTGTCGCGCAAAGCCACGCCATAGACCACAGCGCTAGGCGGTTTCACCTTGGGATGGGGCGAGACGCGCCAGCTCTGCAACGGCTGGCCGTCACCCACCTGCCACAGAGTGAGCTGGCGGGAGGGGGCGCCGGTGATGAGCCAGTTGCCGCCGTTGGCGAAGCGGGCGCTGGTGTAGACCTCGAAGCGGTGATCATATTGCAACCGGCTGTGCTCCTTGCCGGTTTTGAGATCCCAGATGCTGGCCTGGCGACTGTCTGCGGTGAAGGCGAAGCGTCCGGACGGATCCAGTCTCGCCATCACGACTCGCCCGGCGTGGTTGAAGCGCCACACCACCTGGCCCGTGCGGGTATCCCACAGATAGGCGCTGTAATCGTTGCCGCCGGTGAGGGCATAGCGACCATTGGGGGAGAGATCCACCGTGTTGACCTGTTCGGTGTGGCCGAGGAATTGCAGCCGGCGTCCGGTCTGGGTGTCGACCACTTCCGCCTTGCCGTCTTCACGGCCGATGAGCACCTGGCGGCCATCCGCCGAGATCGCCGCATCGCGCAGGGGGGATTCTGGCAGGGAGTAGTAGCCCTGGGAGCGGCCATCCAGCAAGCGCCAGATGGCGAAGGTGTGCTGGGTGGCGGTGATGGCATGGCTGTCATCGGGGGAGAAGCGGGTCAGGGTGACGAACTCCTCCTGGTCATCGCTCTGGCGCCAGCGCCAGCGCTCTTTGCCCTGTTCCAGATCCCACACCACAGTGCCCTGACCCAGGCTGGAGACCAGCGCGAGCTTGCCGGAACTGGCGAGATCCGCGCTCAGCAGACCCTGGTTGGCGAGGCGGATCTGCTGGCTGGGAAGTGAGCGTTGTTCGCACCCCGTCAGCATCAGGCAAATACCGATGAGATAAATGGCACTTTTGATCATTTTTCCTGTCTCATGCTTTCGTTACCTGCGATCACGGCGTTAGTATAAGGCGCTTATCACGATAAACCTCTCATTTCACGAAGGAACCGAGAGCGGTATTTAGAGTTTTGGAGAAACTGATGAACAATTTTCTGAAGGTGTCCCTGTTGGCTGCGGCGGTTGCCGTCGGTCTGACTGCTTGCCAAAAAGATGAGAAACCTGCTGCGACCAACACCGCAGAGGTCAAGGCAGAAGCCAGCAAGCCGGCAGAGGCCCCCAAGGCTGAGGCCAAGAGCTTTGAAGAGCAATCCGGCTATGCGATCGGCCTCTCCATGGGTCGTTATATCGCCAATACCCTGGAGCGCCAGCAAGAGCTCGGCATCAAGCTGGACAACACCGTGATCCTGAAGGGTGTCACCGACGGTCTGGGCAAAGAGGCCAAGATGACCGACGAGGAGATCCAGAAGGTTCTGCAGGAATACGACGCCAAGATCAACGAGCTGACCAAGGCTAAGGCCGACAAGGATGCCGTGGAAAACCTGAAGAAGGGTGAAGAGTTCCTGGCTGCCAACGCCAAGAAAGAGGGCGTGAAGAGCACTGAGTCCGGCCTGCAATATCAGGTCGAGAAGATGGGTGACGGCGCCAAGCCGAAGGCCACCGACATCGTCAAGGTGCACTACACCGGTACCCTGACCGATGGCACCAAGTTTGACAGCTCCGTCGATCGCGGTGAGCCGGCTACCTTCCCGCTCAACCAGGTGATCCCGGGCTGGACCGAAGGGGTGCAACTGATGCCGGTCGGCTCCAAGTTCAAGTTCTTCCTGCCGTCCAAGCTGGCCTATGGCGAGCACGGTGCAGGTTCCATCCCGGCCAACGCCGTGCTGGTATTTGACGTAGAGCTGCTGGCCATCGAAAAACCGGCTGCCGATGGCGACAACGCCAAGAAATAAGCTCAAAGCACCATAAAAACGGCTCCCCAGGGAGCCGTTTTTGCTTGTGTATTGTCGCAATCCCCCGGATAAAGCGATGAGGCCGTCTTGAGTGTGTGGCGGCTAGCCCCCAGAATAGACAACAAAATCAAGCGCAAGGATGGATCTCGTGGCTGAAAGCAAACCCCGTGTCCTGTTGGTGGAAGATACCCGCAGTCTGGCGGTCGTCTATGAGCAGTATCTGGCCCAGGATGGCTACGAGGTGCAGCTGGCAGATTGTGGCCAGCAGGCTTTGGCACAATTGCTGGCAAGCCCGCCCCCCGTGGTGCTGCTCGACCTGGAATTGCCCGACATGTCCGGCATGGACATCTTGCAGCAGATCACGGAGCGGCAACTGCCCTGCTCCGTGGTGGTGATCACTGCTCACGGCTCGGTGGATGTGGCGGTGGAGGCGATGCGGTTCGGGGCCTTCGATTTTCTCACCAAGCCGTTCGATGGCAAGCGCCTGTGCGCCACGGCGCGCAATGCCCTGAAGCACCAGCAGCTCAGCTCGCTGGTGGCCCAGTATCGGGAAAACTTCGAGCGCAGCTCCTTTGCCGGTTTCATCGGCGCCTCCATGGCGATGCAGGCGGTCTATCGCATCATCGAGAGCGCGGCGCCGAGCAAGGCCACCGTCTTCATCACTGGCGAGAGCGGCACCGGCAAGGAGGTGTGCGCCGAGGCCATCCACCAGTGCAGCCCGCGTCGGGATCAGCCCTTCATCGCCCTCAACTGCGCCGCCATTCCCCATGACCTGATGGAGAGCGAGATCTTCGGCCACGTGAAGGGGTCGTTTACCGGTGCCCAGGGGGATCGCAAGGGGGCGGCCAGTCTGGCGGACGGCGGTACCCTCTTCCTCGACGAGATCTGCGAGATGGATCTCGACCTGCAGAGCAAGCTGCTGCGTTTCATCCAGACCGGCACCCTGCAGCGGGTCGGCAGCGGCAAGCTGGAGACGGTGGATGTGCGCTTTGTCTGCGCCACCAACCGGGATCCCCTGGTGGAGGTCAAGGCCGGACGGTTTCGTGAAGACCTTTACTACCGCCTGCACGTGATCCCGCTGGCGCTGCCCCCCCTGAGGGAGCGGGGAGAGGACATCCTGCTGCTGGCCCGGGAGTTGCTGCTGCGTTATGCCGGTGAGGAGAACAAGCGGTTCAGGGACTTTGATGCGGACGCAGTGCAGGTGCTGCTCGACTACCCCTGGCCCGGCAACGTGCGCGAGCTGCAAAACGTGGTGCGCAACATAGTGGTGCTCAACGATGGCGAGCTGGTGAGCCCGGATATCCTGCCACCTCCCCTCAACGGGGGGCGAACCCTGGCCCCGGAGCCTGCGGTCGGGATCGCGGATCCCCAGTCAGAATCCGTCGTCGTTCGCAGGCAGGTCCGTCCGCTCTGGCAGGTGGAGAAGGAGGCCATCGAGCAGGCCATCGCCAGTTGTGACGGCAACATCCCCAAGGCGGCGGCCCTGCTGGAAATAAGCCCTTCCACGATTTATCGCAAGAAGCAGAGCTGGGAAGAGGCGAGTCCGGCCTGAGCCGTCACCTCTGCTCCCGGGCAGACATGCTGATGTGCGGGGCGGCCAATTGGTCGCCCCGCACGCTTATCAGAGTTTGGCGAGCAGCTTGAGCCTGGCCAGTCGTTCTGCCTCGTTGGCGGTGAACCAGCCATCCTGTGACAGCAGAAACCAGGCGCGGGCAAAGTACTCGGTCGCCGCGGGATCATTGAGCACGAGTGCATTCTCCCCCAGCTCCTCGAACACATAGCCATCCTCGGGGGCGCCTGCGGCAGTCATGTCGTCGCGCAACTGCGCCAGTTCGGCCATGGCCTGTTCATGGCGATCCTGGGCCCGGCTCAGGCGCGCCAGACTCCAGCGGGCGATAAAGGCTTTGCCCTGGTTGTTGTGCTGCTCGTGCCAGGCCAGGCACTTTTGCTGACAGGCGATGGCCTCGTCGAGGCGACCCAGCTCGAACAGGGTCCAGCCCTGATTGTTGTAGAGGGTGGCGAGCCAGCCTCGCGCCCGCTTGTCGTGACTGCGCTCGGCCAGGGTCATCGCCAGCTGGTGCCAGTGGCTCTGCTCCTCCAGGGGGGCGGCGATGGCCACCATGTGGGCCGCATCGATGGCCAGATAGTGCTCTTCGTGCTGTTCTCCCAGTTGCCAGGCCTGTTCAAACAGGGCTCTGGCGCTGGCCTTGTCACCGGCGGAGTTGAAGGTGCGGCCACGCTCCAGCAAGGCGCGCACGCGGGCCCGTGGAGTCGCCTCGGTGAGGCGGGGTTCTATCTCGTCGAGCAGCTGGTGCGCCTGTGCAAACTGGCGTTGCAGCGAATGGGTGCGGGCTATCTGGGTGAGGAGCTCCAGCTCCCATTGCAGGTTGGCGGCACGCGCCTCGGGCAGCAGTGCTTGAAAACGCTGGGCGCTGGCAACGGGATCCTGATAATCCCACAGTGCCATGAAATCGGGCGGATTGTTCATCTGGCCTCCATGCCGGTTATCCGCCCACCAAGATGCCTGAAGGCCATTCTTTGTACAAGAAGGGGGGCTGGCGCCATCGTGACGCCAGCGCTTGCCGATCAGTAGACCATGGCAAGGCTCATCAGCATCAGACCCAGGGCAGCAAAGGCTCCCTCCTTGATAGCCAGGCGCGGTACCAGTGCCTTGGGCAGGGCAGGGAACAGGCTCAGGGCAAAGCCGAACCCCGGCATCAGCCAGTGGAAAGCAGGGCTTCTCAGGGCGGGATCCGCAGCGCCATTGATGACGATGAGCAGGATAAAGAGAGTGAAGGCGGGCAGGATAAACCAGCGGGCATGGCCGGCGGCGACCGCCCGCAGTGGCGAGATGCGATAGAGCACCAGGGTCACGAGGAAGAGGGCGAGGGGTGCCAGCAGATAGAGCGGGGCCGGGTTCATGATGAGTGTCTCCTGACAAGGGGGGCAGAGTGTAGGCAGTCCGGGTGGGGAATGACCAGTCCCCCGCGCCCGGGCTGTGAAGCGGATCGCATGGTAAAGGTTTGCCTGGGCAGGATCAGCGGAACCAGAACCAGAGCACGGCAAATACCAGCCAGCTCAGCACCAGCAGGATCCAGGGCAGCGGGTGCTGGCGGGTGAGCTCGATGACCTCGGCTTCGCTCTCCTCTTCCGGCGTCTCTTGGGAAGAGTGCCTGGCTTTGGCTTGCAGTTTCTTCTGGCGGCTGGCCTCGCGGGCCTTCGCCTTCATCTGTTTCTTGTATTCGTCTATGCCCTTTTGGATCCCCTGGGCGATGAGCTGGGATTGCTCCTTGGTCTGCCCCGGCTTCTGGTTGGCACGGGCGATCTTCATCGCCTCCTGCTGGGTTTCGGGGGAAATTTTGTCGTACTTGGCCATTCCAGGCACTCCTTGGCATTGATTGGCGGGCAGTATGCCATAACCGTTACCGGCGGGCTGCCATCATGGGGGAAATTGCTCTGCGAGTGGGGTGCCTCTGTTCCAAATAGGGGAAACAGGTTGCGTGGATGATCACATTTGGCGGAATTTGTGAGTCGCCGATGAAAAACCGTCACATGTTGTTTGTTATATTACCACCCGATCCTGGATAGGGTCGTCCAATAACAAAATAACAAGGTGATATGGAAATGAATTATAAATTTGTCAAAGGAAGTATCGCACTGGCAGTGCTTGCCGCATTGAGCGGCTGCAATACCTCAAGCAACGACAGCGTCGCCCCCTGCACCGAAAATGTCTGCAAGCTGACCATTTTGCATACCAATGATACCCACGGTCGTTTCTGGCACAACGACAAGGGCGAATATGGCATGGCGGCCCAGAAGACCCTGGTCGAGCGGCTGCGTGCCGAGGCGAAAGCGGCGGGCAGCGAAGTGCTGGTGCTCTCCGGCGGTGACGTCAACACCGGGGTGCCAGAGTCGGATCTGCAGGATGCAGAGCCGGACTTCATGGCCATGAACAGCATCCGTTACGATGCCATGGCGGTGGGCAACCACGAGTTCGACAACCCCCTGACCATCCTCGAGAAACAGCGCCAGTGGGCCCAGTTCCCGATGATCTCCGCCAACATCTATGACAAGACGAGCGGCAAGCGCTACTTCGACCCCTACAAGGTGTTCAAGCTGGAGAGCGGCCTCAAGGTCGCCGTTCTGGGTCTGACCACAGAGGACACCGCCCAGCTGGTGGATCCCAACAACGTCCAGACCCTCGAGTTCCGCGATCCGACCACGGAAGCCGCCAATCTCGGCAAGCAAATCCGCGACAACAAAGAGGCGAACCTGGTTCTTGCCATCACCCACATGGGCCATTACGAGAATGGTCAGCACGGCAGCAACGCACCGGGTGACGTGGAGATGGCCCGTGCGCTGCCGGCAGGTACTCTGGACGCCATCATCGGTGGTCACTCCCAGAACCCGGTCTGCATGGAGCCGGGCACCCCGGACAAGTACGCTGACTTCAAGCCGGGCGACGACTGCCAGCCGGATCAGCAGAACGGCACCTGGATCATGCAGGCTCACGAGTGGGGCAAGTATGTGGGTCGTGCCCAGTTTGACTATCAGAATGGCAAGCTGACCCTGACCCAGTACGATCTGATCCCGGTCAACTTGAAGAATGCGGACGGTGATTTCATCCAAGAAGAGATCGTCAAGGATCCCGAGCTCTACAACACCCTGCTCACCTATCAGGAGAAGGGACAGCAGGAGCTGGGTGTGGTCATCGGTGCCACCGATGGCGTACTGGACGGTGAGCGCGCCAACGTGCGCAACAAGCAGACCAACCTGGGTCGTCTCATCACCACCGCGACTGCCGAGAAGCTGAGCACCGACTTTGGCATCGTCAACTCCGGCGGGGTGCGTGCCTCCATCGCGGCAGGGGACATCAGCTACCGTGACGTGCTGACCGTGCATCCGTTCGGCAACACCGTCAACAAGGCGACCATGAGCGGCAACGAGCTGCTGACCTACCTGGGTCAGGTCGCGACCAAGACCGCCAATACCGGTGGCTATGCCCAGTTCGGCGGCATCAAGATGACGGTGGATTGCCAGGCCAAGAGCGTGGACATCGCCACCATCGGCGGCAAGGCCTTCGATCCGGCAGCAACCTACAGCTTCTCCATCCCGAGCTTCAGCGCGGCCGGTGGTGACGGTTATCCGAAGATCGACACCATCAATGCCGGTCTGGTGGATGCCGGTGTGCTGAAGGATTATATCGCGGCGAAGAAGACCATTCAGGTCGCCGATTATCAGCCGGCCGGCGAGGTCAGCTATATCAACTCCACCTCGGTAGAGGGTTGCAAATAATCCCTGCACCCCGAGCCAATAAAAAAGAGAGGCAGCCATGGCTGCCTCTCTTTTTATTTTCAATGTCATCAGCAGTGTCTCTCGGGAAATATATCCGGCCACGGGAAGCTGCCCCGAAATAGGGCATGACACGATCTGATGGCAATAAAAAGGCGACCCTGAGGTCGCCTTGATGAAATGGGTCGGTTGAGCCTTAGAGCTGCTCGATGCCGACGATATGCCAAGGGGCATTGTCCTTGGCGAGATCACGCTCGAGGTGCCACACCTCCTTGATGTCCTCCTCGACCTGCTCCTGACGGTCCATGTAGCGGCCGCTGAAGCGCACGCTCACCTGGGCCCAGTCGCTGCCGTAGTCGGCACGGACCAGCTGGGTGTCCACGTACATCACCTCGGTGTGCTGCTCACCGGAGAGCTCGGCGCGTTCAGCCTTGAGGTGCTCGAACAGCTCGGGGCTCACGTACTCGCGGATCTTCTCCAGGTCGTTCTTGTTCCAGGCCTCTTGCAGGGTGCGGTAGTGATCGCGGGCACCGGCCAGGAAGCCGTTCATGTCAAAGCCCGGAGGCAGACGGAAGGGCACGTCGCTGTCGGCAAAACCGGTGGCCTGCGGGGCGCTGTGGCTCTGCTCGAACTGCTGGGGCGCCGCGCTCTGGGGCGGTTGATAACCCGCATAGGCCGTCTGTGGCTGGGCCGCTGCCGCCTTGTTCCTGCGCAGGGCTCGGAACAGGAAGACACCGCCCAGTGCCAGCAGGGCGATCAGCAGGAAGTCCATCCCTTGCAGACCTTCGAAGGCACCGCTGCCCAGCAGGTAGGCAAACAGGCCGCCGGCCAGCAGACCACCCAGCAGGCCGCCCATCATGCCGCCTTTCTTGGGTGCCTGGGCGCCCACGGTCGGGTTCTTGGTGTCGACCGGCTTGGCCGCAGGTTGGGCCGGAGCCGTCTTGTAGCTCTTGCCAAAGGATTTGCCGCCACCAAGTTTCTTGGCCTCGGCGATGGGTGCCCCAAGGCCAATGGCCAGGATCAGGGCAAACAGGGTCAGCATCTTTTTCATTTTGACTCTTTCACTCTCATGTAGGTGGGGGCATGCTCTGCTTGTGCAAGCTCAGCGAGGCGCATGGCAGGCTGCCAGTCCCTTTTTGTGTTGCAGCTTGCGGGTATGATTATCACGGATGGCATGAATTATTCATGAACAGATTGAGTCGTCCGACAGGGGAGGCGCCCATGAAACACAGACGGCCGAGTCGCTCGGTGCGCAGGCTGCGCAACAAACAAAGAGCAAGAACGAAAGATCAGACCCTGGTCTGGCCCTTTCTCGTACTGTGAGGCAGGTCTGCGGCGCAGAAGTGGATGATGCTGACGAGGCCTGGGTCCCGTCTTGTCGCCGGATGCGATGACGGGACGTATTAGCACTCGCGATGGCGGGGTTTCTTTTGTAAAATTCCCGTCCCCTTCCCGCTGCGGTTTTTATGTGTATGGCAGAGCAAGTGACGGCGAAAAAAGACGCCAAGACACAACAGCTGAAAGTACCTCCCCACTCTTTTGAGGCCGAACAGTCCGTACTGGGCGGCCTGATGCTGGACAACGAGGCCTGGGATCGGGTCGCTGAACGGGTGATCGACAAGGATTTCTACAGCCGTCCGCACCGCCTGATCTTCCAGGCCATGACCCGCCTCTCCAATGCGGGCAACCCCATCGATCTTATCACTCTGCAGGAGGAGCTCGAGCGCTCCGAGCAACTGGAAGAGGCCGGTGGCTTCGCCTATCTGGTGGAGATCGCCAAGAACACCCCGAGCGCCGCCAACATCAGTGCCTACGCCGAGATCGTGCGTGAGCGGGCGGTGGTGCGGGAGATGATCTCGGTCGCCAACGAGATAGTCGAAGCGGGCTACGAGCCCCAGGGGCGTACCTCCAACGATCTGCTGGACTTGGCCGAGAGCAAGGTGTTCCAGATCGCCGAGCAGCGCACCAGCGCCAACGAGGGCCCCCAGCCCCTGAAGCTCATCCTCGAGCAGACCGTCGACAAGATTGAAGAGCTGTTCAAGACCCCCCACAACGGGGTGACCGGCGTGTCGTCCGGCTACAACGATCTGGACAAGATGACCGCCGGCCTGCAGCGTTCGGATCTGGTCATCGTCGCCGCTCGTCCCTCCATGGGCAAGACCACCTTTGCCATGAACCTGTGCGAGCACGCGGCCCTCACCGCCGACAAGCCGGTGCTGATCTTCTCCCTCGAGATGCCCTCCGAGCAGATCATCATGCGTATGCTCGCTTCGGTGGGGCGCATCGACCAGACCAAGGTGCGGACCGGCCAGCTCGACGACGAGGATTGGGCGCGGCTCTCCTCCACCATGGGGCTGCTGCTGGAGAAGGGGAAGATGTACATCGACGACTCCTCCGGCCTCACCCCGACCGAAGTGCGCTCCCGTGCCCGCCGGGTGGCGCGGGACAACGGCGGCATCAGCATGATCATGGTGGACTACCTGCAACTGATGCGGGTGCCGGCCCTGTCTGACAACCGAACTCTGGAAATCGGTGAAATCTCCCGCTCCCTCAAGGCGCTGGCGAAAGAGCTGCAGTGTCCCGTGGTGGCGCTCTCCCAGCTGAACCGAAGCCTGGAACAGCGTGCCGACAAGCGCCCGGTCAACTCGGATCTGCGGGAATCCGGCTCCATCGAGCAGGATGCGGACTTGATCATGTTCATCTACCGCGACGAGGTCTATCACGACGACAGCCCCGACAAGGGGATCGCCGAGATCATCATCGGCAAGCAGCGTAATGGCCCCATAGGACGAGTGCGGCTCACCTTCCAGGGTCAGTTCTCGCGCTTTGACAACTACGCGGGCCCGGCGTTTGATGATGACTACTAAGTAAGCCGGGAGCCTGCTCCCGGCATCCATAAACAGTTTTCCCGGTTCGACAATTCTGCCGGTCCGGCCTTAGACGATGAGATTTGAGGGCTGACACCACCCGGTGCCTGATTATCATGCCCTCGTAAGGGAAAACAGATGAAAGCGGCTATCGCCCAGATCAATACAGCGGCCCTGCGCCACAACCTCGCTGTGGTCAAACGCCACGCCCCCCAATGCAAGATCATTGCCGTGGTCAAGGCCAACGCCTACGGCCACGGCCTGCTGCCGGTCGCCCGCACCCTGGTGGATGCGGATGCCTACGCAGTGGCCCGCATCGAAGAGGCGCTGATGCTGCGCTCCTGCGCCGTGGTCAAGCCCATCGTGCTGCTGGAGGGCTTCTTCAGCGCGGCCGACCTGCCGGTGCTGGCGGCCAACAACCTGCAGACCGCGGTGCACACCTGGGAGCAGCTCGAGGCGCTGGAGCAGGCCGAGCTGCCAGCCCCCGTGGTGGCCTGGCTCAAGCTCGATACCGGCATGCACCGCCTCGGGGTACGGGCCGAGGAGATGCCCGCCTTTATCGAGCGCCTCGCCAAGTGCAAGAACGTGGTGCAGCCGTTCAACGTCATGACCCACTTCAGCCGCTCCGATGAGCTGGAACAGCCCACCACCCGCGAGCAGATCGACTTGTTCAGCCAGCTGACTGCGCCGCTGTCGGGCGAGCGGGCCATGGCCAACTCGGCAGGCATCCTGGCGTGGCCGGATTCCCACTGCGACTGGGTGCGCCCCGGCGTCATCCTCTACGGCGTGTCGCCGTTCCCCAATACGGTGGCGGCGGATTATGACCTGCAGCCAGTGATGACCCTCAAGACCCAGCTCATCGCGGTGCGCGATCACAAGGCGGGCGAGCCGGTGGGTTATGGCGCCAACTGGGTGTCGGATCGCGATACCCGGCTCGGGGTGATTGCCATTGGTTATGGCGACGGTTATCCGCGCATGGCCCCCAATGGCACGCCAGTGCTGGTCAATGGCCGCATCGTGCCCCTGGTGGGGCGCGTCTCCATGGACATGACCACGGTGGATCTCGGCCCTGGCGCCACCGACAAGGCGGGTGACGAGGCGGTGCTCTGGGGGGAAGGGCTGCCGGTGGAGCGGGTGGCCGACCAGATCGGCACCATTCCCTATGAGCTCATCACCAAGCTCACCTCCCGCGTCTTTATGGAGTACGTGTAGGCGAGTCGCCCCTCATCCCCCACCCTTCTCCCGCGAGGGGAGAACAAAAAGGCCGCCCCGACAAGGGCGCAATGCTGTTCACTTAAGAGAATTTGAGTTCCAGTCCACGTAGTATCAGGACAAAAAATCGAGGGAGGCATGATGCCTCCCTCTTTCTATTGCAAGCCCCGCTGGATAAAGGCTGGAGGAAGATCGACTGGACACAGCCTTGCCCCCTCAACTCAAATCCAATTTATGAATAATCAGTCAAAAAAGTGCTTATCTGAACAGCATTGCGACAAGGGCGGCCTTTTTCATGGGCGTGTTCCAGAGACGAAAGAACAAGCCCCGCATCTGCGGCAATGCTGTTCACTTAAGAGAATTTGAGTTCCAGTCCACGTAGTATCAGGACAAAAAATCGAGGGAGGCATGATGCCTCCCTCTTTCTATTGCAAGCCCCGCTGGATAAAGGCTGGAGGAAGATCGACTGGACACAGCCTTGCCCCCTCAACTCAAATCCAATTTATGAATAATCAGTCAAAAAAGTGCTTATCTGAACAGCATTGCGCATCTGCGGGGCTTGAGTCTCCGTCACTATGCGGCGCTTAGCCTATGGTCATCAGGCTGGCGTTGCCACCGGCGGCGGCGGTGTTGACCGAGAGGGCGTGCTCGATGAGCAGGCGCTCCAGCGGGATGTCGGTCTCGCCGCGATGCAGGCCGTGCACACCGATGATGGCGCCGTTACGGGCTGCCTGGCGCGCGGCGGCGAGCTTGCTCACCTCCCGCAACTGATCCGAGTCGCCGTGGTGCAGCAGGGCATCGAAATCCGTCTCCCCCGTGGCCCAGTCCGCCACCAGCGCAATGGGATCCCGCACCTCGGTCGGCAGGGAAGAGAGCAGGGCGCGTGTCTGGGCATCGTCCGGCAGCAGCACCTGGCTGCCGACCGCCAGACAGGCGGCCAGCTGGGCCAGCAGGTCGGCCTTCTCCTGGGCAAGACAGAGCACCCGTTCCCGGGGCAGCAGGCTGTAGCTGTTGCGCTCGCCGGTGGGGCCGGTCAGCAGCTGGGTACGGCCGCTCTGGGAGAGCGCGGCGTAGTGATCGCACAGGGCGGCGAGGGCCGGATCCTGCTTGCTCGCCCAGTCGCGCAGGGCCACGAGGGGGGCTTTCGCCTCGGCATGCAGGGCACCGGACTCCTGGTGCAGCTGGTTGGCCACCGCTTCCTGGGGACGGGCGCCGAGCAGGCGATACATGTAGAGCGGGCCACCGGCCTTGGGACCGGTGCCGGAAAGCCCTTCCCCACCGAAGGGTTGCACCCCGACCACGGCGCCCACGATGTTGCGGTTGACGTAGAGGTTGCCCACCTTGGCCACGTTCACCACCTGGGCGATGGTCTCGTCGATGCGGGTATGAACACCCAGGGTCAGGCCGTAGCCGCTGCCGTTGATCTGCTCGAGCAACTCCCCGAGCCGGGTGCGCGGGTAGCGGACCAGGTGCAGCACAGGGCCGAACACTTCGCGTCCCAGTTCGTCCAGGCTGTCGAGCTCGATCAGGGTCGGCAGCACGAAGGTGCCGCGGCTGCAGGCATCCCCCTGGGTGCGGGCGATCTGGTGCACTTTGCGCCCCTTGTCGCCCATGGCCTTGATGTGGCGCTCGATGTTGGCCTTGGCCTCGGCGTCGATGACGGGACCGATGTCGGTGGAAAGGTGCTCGGGGCTGCCGACCTTGTACTCGGCCATGGCGCCCTTGAGCATCCGGATCACCCGATCCGCCACGTCATCCTGCACGCACAGCACTCGCAGGGCGGAGCAGCGCTGACCGGCGCTGTCGAACGCCGAGGAGATGACATCCATCACCACCTGTTCGGTCAAGGCGGAAGAGTCGACGATCATGGCGTTCTGGCCGCCGGTCTCGGCGATGAGGGGAATGGTGCGACCCTGGGCGTCGAGGCGACCGGCCAGGTTGCGGGAGATGATGCCCGCCACCTCGGTGGAGCCGGTGAACATGACGCCGCGCACCCGTTCGTCCGCGATGAGCGCCGCACCCACGATCTCACCACGGCCCGGCAGCAGTTGCACCGCACCGGCGGGAACCCCCGCTTCCAGCAGGATGCGCACCGCTTGTGCCGCGATGAGGGGGGTCTGCTCGGCAGGCTTGGCCAGCACCGTATTGCCGGCGGCCAGGGCCGCACACACCTGGCCGCTGAAGATGGCCAGCGGGAAGTTCCAGGGGCTGATGCAGACCACTGGGCCGAGCGGTCTGTGGGTGTCGTTGGCGAAGTGGTTGCGCGCCTGGGCGGCGTAGTAGCGCAGGAAGTCCACCGCTTCGCGCACCTCGGCGATGGCGTTGGCAAAGGTCTTGCCGGATTCGCGAACCAGCAGGCCCATCAGGGGTTGCAGTTCGGATTCCATCAGATCGGCAGCCCTGTCCAGCACGGCGGCCCGCTCGGCTGGCGGGGTGGACTGCCAGATCTGGCCGCTCGTGAGGGAGCAGGCGAGCGCCTTGTCCACCAGCGCTACCGTGGCTTCGCTCACCTGACCGACGACATCGCGGTGATCCGCCGGGTTGAGCACGGGCTGGAACTGGGTCGGCGCCTCGGTGTCGCAACCCAGCATGGGCACGGCCTGATAGGCGGTGTTGGTGCTGGCGAGCAGGGCGGCGGAGAGTGACCCCAGGCGGTGCTCGTTCGCGAGATCCAGACCTGCGGAGTTCGGGCGGGCCTCGCCGTAGAGATCCCGTGGCAGGGGGATGCGCGGATGGGGCAGACCCAAGGCCCCTTCACGGGCGGCCATCTGCTCGATCTGCTGCACCGGATCCTGCACCAGATCCGAGAGGGAGATGTTGTTGTCCGCGATGCGGTTGACGAAGGAGGTGTTGGCCCCGTTCTCCAGCAGGCGGCGCACCAGGTAGGCGAGCAGGGTCTCGTGGCTGCCCACCGGGGCATAGATGCGGCAGGGGCGACCCAGCTTGCCGTCGGCCACCTTGCCGACCACCTGTTCGTAGAGCGGTTCACCCATGCCGTGCAGGCACTGGAACTCGTACTGACCCGGGTAGTAGTTCTGACCCGCCAGCTGATAGATGGCAGACAGGGAGTGGGCGTTGTGGGTGGCGAACTGGGGATAGATGGCCTCGGGCACCGCCAGCAGCTTGCGGGCGCAGGCGAGGTAGGAGACGTCCGTGTAGGGCTTGCGAGTATAGACCGGGTAGCCTTCCAGCCCTTCCTGCTGGGCGCGCTTGATCTCGCTGTCCCAGTAGGCGCCCTTCACCAGACGGATCATCAGGCGGTGACGGCTGCGCTTGGCGAGATCGATGACGTAGTCGATCACATAGGGGCAGCGCTTCTGGTAGGCCTGGATGACGAAGCCGATGCCGTTCCAGTCGGCGAGGGACGGATCGAAGCAGAGCTTCTCCAGCAGATCGAGGGAGATCTCCAGCCGATCGGCCTCCTCGGCGTCGATGTTGATACCGATGTCATACTGCCTGGCGAGCTGGGTCAGGCCCAGCAAGGTGGGGTAGAGCTCCTCCATGACGCGATCGTACTGGGCGCGGCTGTAGCGCGGATGCAGGGCGGAGAGCTTGATGGAGATGCCCGGCCCCTCGTAGATGCCGCGACCATGGGAGGCCTTGCCGATGGCGTGGATGGCCTGCTCGTAGGAGGCCAGATAGCGTTTGGCGTCCTCCTCGGTCAGGGCCGCTTCCCCCAGCATGTCGTAGGAGTAGCGGAACCCTTTGCTCTCCATGCCGCCTGCGTTCGCCAGCGCCTCGGCGATGGTCTCGCCGGTGACGAACTGCTCACCCATCAGGCGCATCGCCATGTCGACGCCCTTGCGGATGAGCGGCTCACCCCCCTTGCCGATGAGTCCCTTGAGGGAGCTGTTCATGCCCGCCTCGTTGTGGGTGGCCACCAGCTTGCCGGTGATGAGCAGACCCCAGGAGGCCGCGTTGACGAACAATGAGGTGCTCTGGCCCAGGTGCTGGCTCCAGTTGCCGCCGCTTATCTTGTCGCGGATGAGGGCATCCCGGGTCGCCTTGTCGGGGATGCGCAGCAGCGCCTCCGCCAGGCACATCAGGGCCACCCCTTCCTGGGAGGAGAGGGAGAACTCCTGAAGCAGCCCCTGCACCAGGCCCTGACGGCCGCTGGCGCTCTTCTGGTTGCGCAGCTTCTCGGCGATGCCCATGGCCAGCTTCTGGGTCGCGTCAGCCTTCTCCTTGGGCAGACGGGCCTGCTCCAGCAGCATGGGGACGGCTTCGGTCTCGGGGCGGCGATAAGCCCCCGTGATGGCGGCCCGCAGCACGGACTGGGGCAGAATGCTCTCGGCAAACTCGAGGAAGACCTGGATGCCCTGCTCGGTCAGGGTCTCGACGGCCTCTTCCCCGGCGGCGGCAGCCAGCCCGGAGTGCTCGGGCGGGGTCAGACCGCGATCCAGTTGCTCCAGATAGGTGAAGATGGCTTGCTTGATCAGCCAGTGGGGAGTGCGATCCAGGGTCTGCGCAGCCTGTTTGAGGCGGTCGCGGGTCGCTTCATCGAGTTTGACGCCGAGGGTGGTAGTGGCCATGGGACTTCCTGTGTCTAGAAGGTAACAATATTACCGGACGGTTAAATTTCGCCGATGATGGTGCAACCAGGTGCAACCTTCAAGCAAGAAATTTTAATGTATTGGTTACATTGTTGAATTCTTCCATGAATCCGGTCTCTATCAGGCTCCTTTCAAGCCCGCCGCTTGTCCGCTTTTCACAGTATTATTAATGGGTTGGCAATGCATCTTATGAATGCTGATGTGAGGTGCAACCTCTTGTAAATGTGGTTGCACTTTTGGGGGTTAGACCGAGGCGGGGCGGTGATCACGGCTCCCCATGCGGGGAGGGGGACCGGATCGCCACCTGACGGTGCCCCGTGCTCTTCTATGCTGATAGCTGGCCAAAGGGGCCAGCTATCGGTGACAAGGAGAAACCCATGGCGCGTGTCAGTACCTATCTCAATTTTGCCCGGGAGACGGAGGCGGCCTTCCTCTTCTATCGCGAGGTGTTCGGCGGCGACTTCGCCGGTCCCATCCACCGCTTCAAGGATTCCCCCGGCTGCCCGGACCAGCCCCCCCTGTCGGAGGAAGACGGGGAGCTGGTGATGCACGTGGCGCTGCCCATCCTCGGCGGCCACGTGCTGATGGGCACAGATGCCCCGGCCAGCATGGGCTTCACCCTGGTGCAGGGCAACAACAGCTACCTCAACCTGGAGCCGGACAGTCGGGCCGAGACCGATCGCCTGTTTGCGGCCCTGGCCGAAGGGGGTAAGGTGGAGATGCCGCTGGCGGAGATGTTCTGGGGGGCCTATTTCGGATCCTTGGTGGACAAGTTCGGCACCCACTGGATGTTCAACTGCGAGAGCAAGAGCTGAGTCCCTGCCGGTGAATGGGAAGGAGCGCCGCGGCGCCCCTTCTGCTTATTCGTGCTCCCGCGAACCGTGCTCCCGAAATCGCGCCTTATTTGCCCTTCCCCACCATGTCGGCGGGCACCACCCAGGCGTCGAACTGCTGGGCCGTGAGGTGGCCGGAGGCGATGGCCGCCTCCCGCAGACTCACGCCTTCGTGGTGCGCCCGCTTGGCGATCTCCGCCGCCTTGTCGTAGCCGATGTGGGGGTTGAGGGCCGTCACCAGCATCAGGGAGCGGGTCAGCAGCTCGTCGATGCGCGCCCGGTTCGCCGTGATGCCGAGGGCGCAGTGCTCGTGGAAGCTCTGCATGCCGTCCGCCAGCAGCCGCACGCTCTGCAGGAAGTTGTGGGCGATGAGGGGCCTGAACACGTTGAGCTCGAAGTTGCCGCTGGCGCCGCCGAGGTTGATGGCCACGTCGTTGCCCATCACCTGGGCGCACAGCATGGTAAGGGCCTCGCACTGGGTCGGGTTGACCTTGCCGGGCATGATGGAGGAGCCGGGCTCGTTTTCCGGGATGATGAGTTCCCCCAGCCCGCTGCGGGGGCCGCTCGCGAGCCAGCGCACGTCGTTGGCGATCTTCATGAGGGAGGCCGCCAGCGTCTTGAGGGCGCCGTGGGCATGGACCTGGGCATCGCTCGCCGCCAGGGCCTCGAACTTGTTGGGAGCGCTCACCAGCGGCAGACCGGTCTGCTCGGCCAGGGTCCTGGCCACCGCGTCGGCGAAACCTGGGGGGCAGTTGAGGCCGGTACCCACCGCCGTGCCCCCCAGCGCCAGCTCGCACAGATGGGGCAGGGCGGCCCGGATGTGGCGCTCCCCCTGACTGAGCTGGGCGACCCAGCCGGAGATCTCCTGCCCCAGGGTGAGGGGCGTGGCGTCCTGCAGGTGGGTGCGGCCTATCTTGACGATGTCGTCGAAGGCGGCGGCCTTGCTCGCCAGGGTCTCTTTCAGGGGGACGAGTGCCGGCAGCAGCCGGCCCGTGATGGCGGTGACGGCGGCCAGGTTCATGGCGCTCGGGAAGACGTCGTTGCTGGACTGGCTCTTGTTCACCTCGTCGTTGGGGTGCACCAGCCGCCCCTCGCCACGGGGGCCACCGAGCAGCTCGCTGGCCCGGTTCGCCAGCACCTCGTTGAGGTTCATGTTGGTCTGGGTGCCGGAGCCGGTCTGCCACACCATCAGGGGAAACTCGGCGTCGTGCTGGCTGCACAGGACCTCGTCGGCGGCCGCCATGATGGCCTGGGCCTTGCGCGCGGGCAGCAGTCCCAGGGCGTGGTTGACCCGGGCGCAGGCGGACTTGATGCGGGCCAGGGCATGGATGATCTCCCTGGGCTGGCGCTCCCCCGAGATGTTGAAGTGGTGCAGGGAGCGCTGGGTCTGGGCGCCCCAGAGTCTGTCCGCCGGGACGGCTATCTCCCCCAGGCTGTCTCTTTCCATCCTGATGTTCATCTGCGCTCTCCTGCCGATTGGGTGTTCCCTAGCATGACCATAAAGCGTGGCCGAGGCCAGTATCCGTCCGACAAAGGGCATCAACCCGATCAATGACCAAAGGTTGCGCTCCGACATGAGATTCGCGGGCATAAGTGTGATGGTGCTTTCAATTATGCAACTCAGTTGTCTATTTAGGTTGATCTCCATTAGCCATGGGTTTTAAATGGTTACCATTGAGCGTTGTGAGCAGGGCATGGATTTTGGCAGCAACGCAGGTTGGCATCTCAAGGGACTCTGGCGGAAAGGGGCATATGAATATGATGATGCGATCAGGACCTTACCCATTGCTCTCGTTATCCCGCCTCTGGGCATTGTTGTTGATGACCTTGCTGCTCCTCCCCAGCCTGAGTCTCACCGCCAAAACGTACCCGGTCGAGCAGACCCGCATCGAGCAGTTCTTTCCGGGCGCCATTATTTCCAAGGCCAGCGGTCCCTATCAGGTGCGCACCCTGACCAAAGGGGGCAAGCCGACGGGCTATGCCTTCCAGACCATCGATGTCGTCAACATCCCCGCCTATTCGGGCAAGCCGATCAACATGCAGATACTGCTCGACCCCAAGGGTGTGATCGTCGATGCCTATGTGCTCGAGCACCATGAGCCGATCCTGCTGGTGGGGATCCCGGAAGCGAAGCTGCACGACTTCAGCGCCGGATACAAAGGTGTCGGCGTCGGGCAACGGGTGGTGGTCGGCCACTCCAGCGACCCGGATGCGGTCACAATCGATGCCATCACCGGTGCGACCGTCACCGCCATGGTGGTCAACGAGATCGTCATGCACGGGGCGCACAAGGTCGCGCTGTCCCTGGGGCTGGTCAAGGAGGAGGGGGGGGCGAGACCCAAGCCCGCCCTGGTGCGTAGCGACCTCTATGAGCCCCTCGATTGGACCGGTCTCACCGGCAATGGTGCCATCCGTCGGCTGCACCTGACCCGTGGTCAGGTCGACGAGGCGTTCAAGGGGACGGAGGCAGAAGGTGTCGGCACCGCCCCGGCCGAGCGGGCCAAGGATACCTTCATCGATCTCTACGTCACTCATCTGAACCCACCGACCATAGGTCGCAACCTGCTGGGTGAAAAACAGTACCGGGCACTGATGGAGGGGCTCAAAACCGGCGAGCAGGCCATCGCCGTGCTGGGCAGCGGGGAGTACTCCTTCAAGGGATCGGGCTATGTGCGTGGCGGCATCTTCGATCGGGTGCAACTGCGCCAGTTCGGCGACACCATCAGCTTCCGCGATCTGGACTTCCAGCGCCTCGATGATGTCTACGCCGGGGGGATGCCGACGTTTGGCGAGATGGCCATCTTCACCATCCGCGCCCATACCGCCTTCGATCCTGGTTCACCCTGGAGTCTGGAGTTGCTGGTGCGGCGTCAGACCGGCCCCATCAAGAGTGTCTTCAGCAGCTTCGAGCTCCCCTACCAGTTGCCCGAGTCCTATCTGACAAGGCCCCTGCCGAGTGCCGAGGAGCTGGCCGCCGCCGAAGAGGCCGCGCGACCGATGTGGGCGAAGATCTGGTACCAGAAGAGCGTGCAGATCGGCATCATCGGGCTCGCGCTGCTGCTGCTCACCGCCATCCTGTTCTTCCAGGATCGCTTCACCCGGCGACCCCATTTCCTGCACTGGCTGCGCCGTGGCTACCTGCTGTTCACCCTGATCTACATCGGCTGGTATGCGCTGGGACAGCTCTCGGTGGTCAATGTGCTGACCTTCGTCCATGCGCTGTTCCAGGATTTTCGCTGGGAGCTGTTCCTCACCGATCCCGTCATCTTCATCCTCTGGACCTTCGCCGCCGCCACTATCCTGCTCTGGGGCCGCGGCGTCTTCTGTGGCTGGCTCTGCCCGTTTGGTGCCCTGCAGGAGCTGATCAACGAAGGGGCCCGCAAGCTGAAGGTCCGCCAGTTCGAGCTGCCCTTCGCCGTGCATGAACGGCTCTGGGCCATCAAATACATCATCCTGCTGGTGCTGTTCGGCATCTCGCTGGAGTCGATGCAGATGGCCGAGCAGGCCGCCGAAGTGGAGCCCTTCAAGACGGCCATCATCCTCGGCTTCGATCGGCAGTGGTGGTTCGTGCTGTACGCCGTGCTGCTGCTGGTGATCAACCTCTTCACCCGCAAGCTCTACTGCCGTTACATCTGCCCGCTGGGGGCCGCGCTGGCGATCCCCACCAAGCTGCGCCAGTTCGACTGGCTCAAGCGTCGCAAGGAGTGTGGCAGCCCCTGCCAGCTCTGCGCCAAGGAGTGCGAGATCCAGGCCATCCACCCGGATGGGCGGATCAATGCCAACGAATGCCACTATTGCCTCGATTGCCAGATGACCTATCACAACGAGCGCAAGTGCCTGCCACTGGTGATGAAAAACAAGCAGGCCAAGCGTGGCGCCCAAGGACAGGTGGGCACTGAACGGATACCTGTCACCTCCATTGAAACCTGAATAACCAATAACCATCGCGAGGCGAGTCCGTTCGCCCCGTCTGAAAATGATAAAGGAGTCGGTTTATGAGTGATATGTATCCTGACAACACCGAGCAGGAGCTGAGTCAAGGCGGCCTCAGCCGTCGTAGCTTCTTCAAGGGGGCGAGTGCGCTGACGGGGGCCGCCTTGGCGACCACGGCCTTCGGTGGTGCTGTGATGAGCCGGGAGAGCTGGGCGGCGGCCGTCTCCGAGGCCAAGCAGAACATTCATGTCGCGCCGGGCGATCTGGATGACTACTACGGCTTCTGGAGTGGCGGTCACCAGGGCGAAGTGCGGGTCATGGGCATTCCCTCCATGCGCGAGCTGATGCGGATCCCGGTGTTCAACATCGATTCCGCCACCGGCTGGGGCCTGACCAACGAGAGCCGCCACATCATGGGGGAGAGCGCCAGGTTCCTGAATGGCGATTGCCATCACCCCCACATCTCCATGACCGACGGCAAGTACGACGGCAAGTACCTCTTCATCAACGACAAGGCCAATAGCCGGGTCGCCCGCATCCGGCTGGACATCATGAAGTGCGACAAGATGCTGACGGTGCCCAACGTCCAGGCCATTCACGGCCTGCGCCTGCAGAAGGTGCCCCACACCAAGTACGTGTTTGCCAACGCCGAATTCGTGATCCCCCATCCCAACGATGGCACCAGCTTCGATCTGCAGAGCAAGAACAGCTACACCCTGTTCAACGTCATCGACGCCGAGAAGATGGAGATGGCCTTCCAGGTGATTGTCGATGGCAACCTGGACAACACCGATGCCGACTACACCGGCACCTATGCGGCGTCCACCTGCTACAACTCGGAGAAGGCCTACGATCTGGGCGGCATGATGCGCAACGAGCGCGACTGGGTGGTGGTCTTCAACATCCCGCGCATCGAGGCGGCCGTCAAGGCGGGCAAGTTCGTGACGCTGGGTGACAGCAAGGTGCCGGTGGTGGATGGTCGGGAAGGTTCCGAGCTGACCCGCTACATCCCGGTGCCGAAAAACCCGCACGGCTGCAACACCTCGTCCGATGGCAAGTACTTCATCGCCAACGGCAAGCTGTCACCGACCGTGAGCATGATCGAGATCGCCAAGCTCGACGATCTGTTCGCCGGCAAGTTCAAGGATCCGCGCGAGGTGATCGCGGCCGAGCCGGAGCTGGGTCTGGGCCCGTTACACACCACCTTCGACGGTCGCGGCAACGCCTATACCACCCTGTTCATCGACAGTCAGGTCGTGAAGTGGAACATGGCCGACGCCGTGCGCGCCTACAACGGCGAGAAGGTGGACTACATCCGGCAGAAGCTCGACGTGCAGTACCAGCCCGGCCACATCCATGCGTCCCTGACCGAGACCAGCGAAGCCGATGGCAAGTGGCTGGTGGCGCTGTGCAAGTTCTCGAAGGATCGCTTCCTGCCCACCGGCCCGCTCCATCCGGAAAACGATCAGCTGATCGACATCTCCGGCGAGGAGATGAAGCTGGTGCATGACGGCCCCACCTTCGCCGAGCCCCACGACTGCATCCTGGCCCGCCGGGATCAGATCAAGACCCGCAAGCTGTGGGATCGCAAGGACCCCTTCTTCGCCCCGACCGTCGAGATGGCGACCAAGGACGGCATCAAGCTGGAGACCGACAACAAGGTGATCCGCGATGGCAACAAGGTGCGGGTCTATATGACCTCGTCGGCCCCGGCCTACGGCATCACCGAGTTCAAGGTCAAGCAGGGGGATGAGGTCACTGTGGTGATCACCAACATCGATCAGATCGAGGATGTCAGCCACGGCTTCGTCATGGTCAACCACGGCGTCAGCATGGAGATCAGCCCGCAGCAGACCTCCTCCATCACCTTCACCGCCGATAAGCCAGGCCTGCATTGGTACTATTGCAGCTGGTTCTGTCATGCGCTCCACATGGAGATGGTGGGTCGCATGCTGGTCGAACCGGCCTGACCATGGGTCAGGGTGGTGCCGAGCCGGCACCACCCGCATTTTCAGGATGTTGGACATGAACCCTCTCTCGGTCTTACCGGCTTTGCCAAGACGGCTTTGGCGCACCGTTGCGCTGTGGGTGCTGGGCTGTTCCTGCATCGGGGCCGCCTGTGCGGCACCTCAATCCATTCGCTCCCTGCCCCTGCAACCCGATGGTGAGGCGCACTGGCGTCTGCCTGCCGGCGAGTATCGGGGGCAGTTTCGTATCGAAGCATCCCTGACGCTCAGTTGCGAGGCGGGGGCGGTGCTCGATGCCGAGGGGGAGGGCAATGCCCTCACCATCGCCGCGCCGGACGTGACGGTGCAGGGTTGCACCCTGACGAACTGGGGTAACAACCTCACCCAACTCAATGCCGCCGTCTTCATCCAGCGGGAAGCCACCCGCGCCAGGGTGCAGGCGAACCGGATGCGGGGACCGGCCAGCGGGATCTGGGTGGATGGCACGAGCAACGTCAGCCTGCTGGAGAATGTCATCGAGGGAGATCCGCAGATCCGCTCCCAGGATCGCGGCAACGGCATCCATCTCTATGCGGTGCACGGGGCGCGGGTCATCGGCAATCGGGTACGCCACGCCCGCGATGGCATCTACATCGACACCTCCAACGGCAACAGCCTCGAAGGCAATCGGCTGGAAGATCTGCGCTACGGCATTCATTACATGTTTTCCAACGACAACAGGGTGGTGGGCAACCTGACCCGCCGTACCCGCACCGGTTACGCGCTCATGCAGAGTCGCAAGCTGACCGTGATCGGCAATCGCTCCGAGCAGGATCAAAATTACGGGATCCTGATGAATTACATCACTTATTCCACCCTCACGGACAACCTGGTCACGGGGGTGCGTGACGGCGGCTCGGGTGAGGACATGGCGATGACCGCGAGCTCCGGCTCCGAGGGCAAGGCACTGTTTATCTACAACTCGTTGTTCAACCGCATCGAGCGCAACCGGTTCGAGCACAGCACGCTCGGCATCCATCTCACGGCCGGGTCGGAGGATAACCGCATCAGCGACAACGCCTTCATCAACAACCGGCAGCAGGTCAAATATGTCGCCTCCCGGCGCCAGGAGTGGTCGGTGGAGGGGCGCGGCAACTACTGGAGCGATTATCTGGGCTGGGATCGCAACGACGATGGCCTGGGCGAGGTGGCCTACGAACCGAACGACAACGTGGACAGGCTGCTCTGGCTCTACCCGCAGGTTCGGCTGCTGATGAACAGCCCCGGCATCGAGGTGCTGCGTTGGGCCCAGCGCGCCTTCCCCATCATCAAGTCGCCCGGCGTGCAGGATAGCCACCCGCTGATGCGGCCTCCCGCCATCCAGGCGCATCAGAAACAGGAGGATCCCTCATGAAGGCGGTCGATATTCAGGGCGTGCACCAGCGCATCGCGGGCATGACCATATTGCAGGACTTGAACCTGAGTCTGCACGAAGGGGAGGTGCTGGGGCTGTTTGGCCATAACGGCGCGGGCAAGACCACCAGCATGAAGCTGATCCTCGGCCTGCTGACGCCCAGCGAGGGCAGGGTCGAGGTGCTCGGTGGCCAGCCGCAGGATCTCGAGGTGCGGCGTCAGCTCGGTTATCTGCCGGAGAACGTGACCTTCTATCCGCAGCTCACGGGGCGGGAAACCCTCGCCCATTTCGCCCGTCTGCGGGGGGCGGCCCCCCAACAGGTGGCGGTGTTGCTGGATCAGGTCGGGCTCGGCCACGCGGCGGATCGCCGGGTGAAGACCTATTCCAAGGGGATGCGCCAGCGGCTCGGCCTGGCCCAGGCACTGCTCGGCGAGCCGCGCCTGCTGTTGCTCGATGAACCCACGGTGGGGCTGGATCCCATCGCCACCCATGAGCTCTATCAGCTGATCGATCGCCTGCGCCAGGGGGGCACCAGCATCATCCTCTGCTCCCACGCGCTCGCCGGGGTGGAGGCCCACCTCAATCGCGTCGCCATTCTGGCCGGCGGCCGCTTGCAAGCCGTGGGCGACCTCGCCCAGCTGCGCGCCGACACCGGCTTGCCGGTACGGATGCGCGTTCACGGGCTGGCGGACGGCAACCATTGGCGTGACCGCTGGCAGGGGGCTGGCCACCAGACGCGCCTGCTCGATACACAGAGCCTGGAAGTGGTGGTGCACAACGGCCACAAGCTGGCGCTGCTGCGCGAGTTATTGCGTGAATGCGAACCGGGCGATATCGAGGTGCATCAACCCTCGCTGGAAGATCTCTATTGCCACTACATGGCGCGCGCCGATCAGGCGAACCGCAAGGAGGTTCAGCCATGAATCAGGTCTGGAACATTGCCCGCAAGGAGTTCAGCGATGGATTGCGCAACCGCTGGCTGCTGGCCATCACCCTGCTGTTTGCGGTGCTGGCGGTCGGCATCGCCTGGCTCGGCGCCGCTGCCTCCGGCCAGTTGGGCTTTACCTCCATCCCCGCCACCATTGCGAGTCTGGCGAGCCTCGCCACCTTCCTGATGCCCCTGATCGCCCTGCTGCTGGCCTATGATGCCATCGTCGGTGAGGAGGAGAGCGGCACCCTGATGCTACTGCTGACATACCCCCTCGGTCACGGCCAGATCCTGATGGGCAAATTTGTCGGCCATGGCCTGATCCTGGCGCTGGCGACGCTGCTCGGCTTTGGCTGCGCCGCCCTGGCCATCGCCGTGCTGGTGGAGGATATCTCCCTCTCCACCCTGGTCTGGGCGTTCGGCCGTTTCATGGTGTCGTCGACCCTGCTGGGCTGGGTCTTCCTCGCCATGGCCTATGTACTGAGCAGCAAGGTCAGCGAGAAGTCCCGGGCCGCCGGGCTGGCGCTGGGCGTCTGGTTCCTGTTCGTGCTGGTGTTCGATCTGCTGCTGCTGGCCTTGCTGGTGCTGAGCGAGGGGCACTTCAGCGCCACCCTCCTGCCCTGGCTGCTGTTGCTCAATCCGGCGGACATCTACCGGCTGATCAACCTCTCCGGCTTCGAGGGGGAGAGTGGCGGGCTGGGGGTTCTTTCTTTGGGGAGCGAATTGCCCTTTCCCAGCGAGCTGCTCGGGCTCTGCCTGCTGTTGTGGGTCGGCGTGTCGCTGTGGCTGGCTTATGCCGTGTTTCGTCGTCGCTCGCTCTGAGCCGGGTATGACAAGGATATTAATATGCTGAATTCAAATGGTTTTTATCTCAAAGGCAGCCTGATGGCCCTGCTGCTTGCGCTGGCCGGTTGCAACGATGCCGGCTCGGATCGACAGGTTTATGAGCCGGTCGCCTTTCACTCCGGCGACGAGTGTCACGTCTGCGGCATGGCGATCGGTGACTTTCCCGGCCCCAAGGGGGAGGCGGTGGGCAAACAGGGGGCGATGAAGTTCTGCTCCACGGCCGAGCTGTTCGGTTGGTGGTTGCAACCGGAAAACCGGGGACAAGATATCACCCTCTATGTGCACGACATGGCGCGCTCGACCTGGGAGAAACCTCATGATGACGCCCTGATCGACGCCCGCCAGGCCTTTTATGTCGTCGGCGCAAACCTGAAGGGGGCCATGGGGGCCGCACTGGCCTCGTTCGCCCGCGAAGAGGATGCCAAGGCGTTCGCCGCCAAACAGGGCGGCAGGCTGGTGCGATTCGGGCAGATAGATCTCGCCTTGCTGCAACCCGAGTCCCATCAGGCCGAGTCGCACGGCGGCCCGGCGGCCCATTGATCGGCTGGCATCGACCACATTTTTTCACCCTTATCACTCATTAGATCGCAAGAGGATGCTCCCATGATGGGGATCAGTGTTTGGAAGCTTTTGATCATTCTCGCCATTGTCATCATGTTGTTTGGCACTGGACGCCTGCGTGGCATCGGTTCGGATCTGGGCAATGCCGTGCGGGGATTTCGCAACATGCTGGGCGATAAAGAGAGCCAGTAAGAGAACATTATCCGCGCCCGATATCTGATGCCGTTGGTCGCGCCGGGCCGCCAGCGTGACCGGGATTGGGAGGCCGGATACCAAGCGGGGGCGTTGCCGCCTCCATCAACAAAAGGAAATACCAACATGAAAAAAAGCGTGCTTTCACTGTTAGTACTGGGTTCTGTGTTCGGCCTGCAACCGGCGATGGCGCAAGATGGCGAGGCGCTGTTCAGGAGCAAGCCTTGCGTGGGCTGCCACATGGTGGACTCCAAGCTGGTCGGCCCCGCCTTCACGGATGTAGCCGCCAAGTATGCAGGGCAGAAGGACGCCGCCACCCTGCTGGCCGGTCGCATCAAGAATGGCACCCAGGGCACCTGGGGTGCCGTGCCCATGCCGGCCAACGCCGTCACGGAAGACGAGGCCAAGACCTTGGCCGAATGGGTGCTCAGTCAGAAAAAATGAGTCGTGTCGGCTCGCACTTGGGCCGATGTTGAGTCAGGGGGGATCCGGGACCTTGCCGCTAGGATCACCCTCTGACCATCGGGTCCCGCTCTCTTTCCACCTCAAGAGACGATGCCGGTGCTCCACATGATGAGTGTCCGGCGCCCGTCATCTCTCCCGACGCGCACCCAGGTTCCCCGCCCCCTGTCTATGCCGATGCCCGGCAGTCCCGACGACCCTCTCGTGAACCAGGCCGCCGATGATCGTCGCCTCCCTGACTTCCTCTATGCGGAGGCCACACAGGGTGGGGTCTGTCGTTGGCGAGCCGAAGAAAACGGGAGGGATGGCGTGGGCCATCCCTCTTTTCATTGATGCATCAGATCTGGCGATGCCAGTCGCGTCAGATCCTGGGGGTGAAGGGGGTCAGCTTGGCCAGCGGGGCGGCGTCCATAAACTCCTGGGACGCTTCACCGTGTTTGAAGATCTTGAAGCCCTCGCCCCGAGCGCTCCAGTACTCGATGGTGTCGCCGCTGATCTGCAGCAGGCTGGCCTCGCGCAGGGCCACCACGTGCTCGCTCGGGTTGATGGCGCAGAACTCGGCGAGGCGCTCGTCCCGGGTCTCCCCCATGTGGCCGCTGATGCCGGCATCCAGGTAGTGGGGGTTGATCTGCAGGGGGAACAGGCCCAGCGCCGGTAGCACGGCGGCGCTGCACACCGGCATGTCGTTGGTGGTGCGGATGCTGGGGGTAGCCACGTTGCAGCCGGCGCTCCAGCCCACATAGGGCACGCCTCGCTCGCGCACGGCACGCTGGATGGGCACCACCAGGCCGTATTCGTGCAGCAGCTGGTTCAGGCGCCAGGTGTTGCCGCCGCTGATGAAGATGGCGTCGGCCCGCTGGATGGCATCCACCGGATCGTCGAACTGGTGGATGCTGATGGCCTTCACCCCCAGGCTCTCGCTGAGTTCGAAGGCGCGGGCGTCCCAGTCGCTGCGGATCACCGCGTAGGGGATGAGCAGGATGCGCTTGACCTGGTTGCGAGCGAGCAGGGTTTGCACCCGGTCGCGGGCCCAGCCGAGCAGGCCGGGGTGTTCTGTGGTTTTACCGTTGCTGAGCAGAAGCAGTTCCATGATGTGTCCTCGAAACAAGGCGCAGGACCCGAGCGATCCTGGTGAAGAGAAGAGGGCACTCTACCGCCATCGAAGCGCCAAATGTGTGATCCCTGCCCGTTTTGTACGGTTGCAGGCCACTCAGGGGTGTTCGTTCACCTGCGCGTAGCGCAGCAGCATCTCGGCGAGGGAGTTCACCGCCAGGCGTTTCATCAGGCTGGCGCGGCACACCTCGACGGTGCGCACCGAAATGCAGAGATCCTGCGCTATCTGCTGGTTCTTGTGGCCCCGGGCGATGAGCTGCAACAACTGGCGTTCGCGCGGGGTGAGGCGCTCAAAGGCGGCCAGCTGGGCGAGGCGGGTGGCCGCCGCCTGCGTCGCCTGCTCGGCCCGCTCGATGGCGGCGAGCAGGGGGACCAGCTGCACCGGCTTTTGCAAGAAATCCACCGCCCCCTGCTTGAGGGACTCCACCGCCAGGGGCACCTCGCCGTGGCCGGTGAGAAACAGGATGGCGATGGGGCTCTGGGCCGCCTTCAGCCGCTGCTGCACCTCGGGGCCAGAGAGCCCCGGCATGCGGCAGTCGAGGATGAGGCAGGCGGGCTGGTGCAGATCGACCTCTGCCAGAAAGCGCTCGCCATCGGAAAAGCTGAACAGCTGCCGCTCGTCGCAGCTCTCCAGCATGAAGCGCAGGGAGTCGAGCACGGCCTCGTCGTCATCGACCAGATAGAGCGGGGGGCGGGCAGGGGTCGGCATCTCAGTTCCTTGGCATGTCGGTGGATGAAGGGAGGGTTTCGGGGGGCGGCACAGGCAGAATGACCCGGGCCAGACAGCCGTGGGGGCTCAGGTTCTCCAGGGTGAACTGGCCGCGATGGCTCTCGACCACCTCCCGGCAGATGGCCAGCCCCAGCCCCATGCCATCCGCCTTGTCGCTGTAAAACGCCTGCTGCAGCAGGGCCGCAGGTTCCCTCAGGCCGGCGCCGTTGTCGCGGATCTCCAGCCGCAGGCTCTGTGCCTCGAAGGCGATCAGCAGCTCGGCCCGGGCAGGCTCCTGTGCCGCTGCTGGCGTAGGAAGGCGAGCCCTCTGCGCCGCACTCTCGGCGCCATTCTTGATGAGGTTGACCAGCAACTGCTCCATCCCGGTGCCGTCCAGAGGGAGCCGGCGCGGCTGGCCTCGCCAGTGCAGGGTGAAGGCGACGTCGAGGGGCGCCAGCATCTGCTCCAGCAGGGGGCACAGCTCCGCCACCAGGGTGGGGAGGTCGCAAGGCGCGAAGCGGGGAGGGCGCTTCTGCAGCCGGGCCCTGAGCCGGTTGACGGTCTGGGTGATGCGCTGGACCTGGAGCCCTATCTGCTCCAGGGCCTGACGCAGGGAGGCCTGGGCGGCAGACTGGGCCGGATCCTGTGCCAATCTGTCCAGTCGCAACAAGGCTCCCTGGCTGTAGTTGGCGATGGCGCTGAGGGGCTGATTGATCTCGTGGGCCACGTTGGCGCCCAGCTCGCCCAGTTCGGCGAGCCGTCTGGCCTGTGCCAGCTGGCGTCCCTTCTGCTCGAGCTGGTGGCGGGCTTTGAGCAACCGGCGCTGGCTGCGGTTGAACAGGTATTGCAGCAGCAGGTGGTGGCCCCCCAGCAGCAGCACCAGCGCCAGGGCGCCCCAGCCCCACTGCTGATGCTGGCGCAGCCAGTGCCAGGCCGCTTGCCACCAGGGGCCCTGCAGCGGGTGGCGATCCAGCGCCTGGAGCAGGCGGTCGATGGCGAGCTCGCTGGTGGGCACGGTCCAGCCCGCCGAATCGGCGGCGATGGCCGCCTCGCTATCTGCGGGCAGGTCGAACAGCGCACGGGTCACCGCCAGCGCCAGCGCGGGGGAGGCCCGCTCAGTCTTGGCGAAGGACCAGTTGGGGTAGAGCCGGGTCGAGCTCTGGCAACCAAAGCCGGTCGGCGCCTGATCATCCAGCACCCGATATGCCCCCCTGGCGACCTTGCCCTCCCGCTCCATGCGCTCCAGCTGGCACACCGGCACGATGGCGGCGGCTACCTCCCCTGCCGCCAGCCGTTCGATGAGCCGGTCCAGCGGAAAGCCGGTGAACTGCACGGTGGAGAAGAAGTGCTCCAGCCTGACCCCCTGTTCGCCTGCCTCGAAGCGATAGGCGAGGTAGCCGCCGAAGGCGTTCTCCGAGACGGCGGCGACCGCTTGCCCTTCGAGGTCACGCCAGTGTCGGTAGGGGGCCTGGGCGGGCACCACCAGGGCGGCGCCGATGGCGAGATTGTCCCCCCCGGCCGGGCTCTTGAGGGTGGCGAGCCAGGCCAGCGGGTACTGGCGAGCCAAGCTCACCGACTGGCCCGGGTTGGTGATGACGAAATCGAGGTGCTCGCGGGCGACGGCCTCGGCCAGCTCATCGAGCCCCAGCGGATGCAGCACGAAGCGATGGGCGGGCACGCGCTGTGCCAGCCAGCGCAGCAGCGGTTGCCACTGGGCTCTTGCCAGTGCCGGGCCGCGGGTCGCCAGCACGCCGATGCGTATCGGCTCGGCCAAGGCCTGCACCGGCATGGCCTGGGATGGTGCGGATTCCTGTCGGGCCGGCGCTGGCGAAGAGGGGGTCGGGGCGGCTTGCACCCGCAGCGGCAGGGCTGACAGCGCGAGCCAGAGCAGCAGGCTGAGCAGGGGCAAGGGAACTGGGGCGTGCAGGGGGCTCTCCTCTCGATGTAAAGGGGGCAGTCTATCACTGGGGCGCGCGCTTGCACGCGAACGGGGCCGGGAGGGGCGGCAAACGCCGCCCCGGTCACAGTTCAGCAGGGCTGGGCCATTTTTTATTGCGCTGGATCAACCCGGCTCCCGGTATGTGGAAAACCACAATAGAGGCGACTTCCTGCGTTGAGGACAATCGGCCCAACCCCTTTCAAGCCAGCTCAGCAGAAGGAAAGACGCCATGGAGCCCAGCAAGCGCCGATTGTTATCCGGGATCGCCGCCCTCACCGCAGGGGCGGCCCTGATCCCCGTCACCCAGGTTCAGGCGCAGTCCGTTCCCGCTCCCCGCAACGGGCGAGCGGCCATCAGCCGGGGGGACGGGCGCAAGCGTTACGGCATGCTGATCGACCTGCGCCGCTGCGTCGGCTGTCAGGCCTGCACCGTGGCCTGCACCATCGAAAACCAGCCCCCCCTCGGCCAGTTTCGCACCACGGTGAGCCAGTACGAGGTGAGCGACGTGGCCGCCCTCGAGGCTCCCGCCTCCCTCTTGATGCTGCCAAGGCTCTGCAACCACTGCGCCGAGCCCGCCTGCCTCGAGGTCTGCCCTACCGGTGCTACCTTCCAGCGCGATGACGGCATCGTCGTGGTCAACAACGACTGGTGCGTCGGCTGCGGCTACTGCGTGCAGGCCTGCCCCTACGACGCCCGCTTCATCAACCACGAGACCAACACCGCCGACAAGTGCACCTTCTGCGCCCATCGGCTGGAGGCGGGGCTCTTGCCCGCCTGCGTGGAGAGCTGTGTCGGCGAGGCGCGCATCATAGGCGATTTGAACGACCCCAAGAGCCGGATAAGCCGCTTGCTGCGCGAACACGAGCCGGCCCTCAAGGTGCTCAAGCCGGAGGCCAATACCCAGCCGCGGGTCTTTTATCTCGGCATGGACGAGGCCTTCGTCAGCAAGGTCGACGGCAACCCGGCCCTGCGCACCCTGCTCACCGACGATGGCAAGGAGATAGCCCATGGTCATTAACGAACTGCTGGCCCCGGCTCAGCCCATCACCTGGCTGCCCTGGGCGGTGCAATATTTCTTCCTCATCGGCCTCGCCTACGGGGCCCTCTGGCTCGGCGCGTTTGAGCTGTGGCGCAAGGCGCCGGATCCGCGGCTGCAGACCCTGGCGGCGGTGCTGATGGTGGCGGCCGGTCTGGTGGCCCCCATCGCCCTGACCGCGGATCTGCACCAGCCGGCCCGGGCCTGGCACTTCTACGCCCAGACGCGCTTTGGCTCCGTCATGTGGTATGGCGCCTATCTGCTGCCGCTGTTCAGCCTGCTCTCCATGCTGCTCGGCTGGCTGCTGCTAAGGCCTGCCCTGGCCCGGCGTGGCGCAGACGGGGACAAGATAGCCCGCCTTGCCCGGCTGCTCTGCCTGGGAAGCTGGTCGGGGCTCGTCTGGCAGCGGCCCCTCTCCCTGCTGGCGGCTGTGAGCGGGCTCAGCATCGCCCTCTACACCGGGCTTGAGACCATGGCGGTGGCGGCGCGCCCGCTCTGGCATACCCCCTGGTTGCCCTGGCTGCTGACCCTGAGCGCGGTGCTGGGGGCTCAGAGTGCCCTGCTGCTGCTCAATCGCTTGCTGGCGGGCTGGCATGCCCAGACCGAGTCGACCCTGCTGCACCAGAGCGGCTGGACGTTAGGCCTGCTGGCGCTCTCCCTGCTGGGCTGGGCCCTGTTTGGCGGCGCCTCGGCGGCAGAGGCTGCAGCCCTCTATCGGCTCGACCCGAGCTGGCGGCTGGCGGCCCACTGGCTGTTGCTGATCCTGGGGCTGGCCAGCCTGCTGATGCTGCTGCGGCCCAGGATCTCTGCCCGCCTGTCACTCTGGGGGTTGGCGCTGCTGGGGCTGCACCTGGTGTGGGGCCTGCGCTGGCTGGTGCTGATCCAGGGGCAGCTCGCGCCCAAGTACGGGGCCGGCGTCTATCTCTATGAAATCGCCTGGGGCCCGGCCGGTGTGCTCGGCATTCTCGGCACCTTCGGTCTGTTGCTGGCCCTGCTGGTGGCCCTCTCGGAGCTGGTGCGCCCCTCTGTTTCCCCCGCCATCAAGGCACCCACTCCTTTTGCACGCGAGGCACTCTGATGGATCACAGCAAGCGCAAGTTTCTCAAGGGCGCCGCCATCGCCGGCGGCACCGGATTGTTCGTCGCCGGTTACAGCGACACCCTCAAGCAGGTGGCGACTGGCCTTGCCACCGGCAGTTCGGGCCAGCCGACCCGGGATCCCATCCATGGCAACTCGCTGGCCGTGGAGTACCGGGTTGACGAGCAGGGAGCGTTGCACCCCAACCCGGCCCAGCGGGTTGCCAACACCATGTGCCTCGGCTGCTGGACCCTGTGCGGAGTGCGGGCACGCATCGACAACGAGCGCGACCAGATAGTGCGGATCCTGGGCAACCCCTATCACCCCCTCTCCGCCCGCCATCACATCGACTTCAAGATCCCGGTCAAGCAGGCGCTGCTCGCTACCAGCGGCTACCAGGAAGGGGGGCTGGACGGGCGCTCCACCGCCTGCGCGCGGGGCAACGCCATGCTGGAGCAGCTCGACAGCCCGCAGCGGGTCACCCGCTGTCTCAAGCGGGTGGGGCCCCGTGGCAGTGGCCGCTGGCAGAGCATCCCCTTCGAGCAGCTGGTGGCCGAGGTGGTGGAGGGGGGGGATCTGTTTGGCGAGGGCCTGGTTGAGGGGCTGCGGGCCATTCGCAACCTCGCCGAGCCCCTCGACCCGGCCAACCCGGAGTACGGCCCCAGGGCCAACCAGCTGCTGGTGAGCAACGCCTCGGACGAGGGGCGGGATCACTTCATCAAGCGCTTCACCTTCAACAGCTTCGGCACCCGCAACTTCGCCAACCACGGTGCTTATTGCGGCTTGTCGTTCCGGGTCGGGGCCGGCGCCCTGCTGGACGATCTGGAGAAGAACGCCCACCTCAAGCCGGACTGGGACGAGAGCGACTTCCTGCTGTTCATGGGCACCTCGCCCCAGCAATCGGGCAATCCCTTCAAGCGCCAGTCTCGTCAGCTGGCGGCAAACCGGGCGCGACCGGGCAAGCCGTTCTCCTACGTGGTGGTGGCTCCCAGCCTGCCCAACACGGTGAACATGCCGTCCGCCCCCGCCAACCGCTGGCTGCCCATCCGTCCCGCCACCGACTCGGCGCTGGCCATGGCCATGCTGCGCTGGATCATCGACAACCAACGCTATGCCGAGCCCTTCCTGACGGCACCCAATGCCGCCGCCGCCGAGCGGGCCGGCTATCGCGGTTTTTGCAACGCCAGCCACCTGGTGCTCTGTGATGAGACCCACCCGCGCTTCGGTCAGATGCTGCGGGTCAGCGATCTTGGTTTGCCCTTTGAGGGGGAAGCCTATGGAGAGGGGGATGCCATGCTGGTAGAGGAAGCGGGCAGCGGCGAGCCGAGACCCGCCGGCCAGTGTGAGCGGGCCAACCTCTGGGTGGATCGCACCATTCAGGGCCTCAAGGGGGAGCTGATGGTGAAGAGTAGCTTCCAGCTGCTGGCCGAGGCGTGCCGGGAGCACACTCTCGCGCAATACAGCGCCGAGTGCGTCGTGCCGGTGGCCGATATCGAGGCGCTGGCGCGGGAATTCACCAGCCACGGCACCCGGGCGGCGGTGGTCTCCCACGGCGGCACCATGAGCGCCAACGGCTTCTACTCGGCCTGGGCCATCATGATGCTCAACGTCATGATTGGGAACCTCAACGCCCGGGGCGGCGCCGTGGCGAGCGGCGGCAAGTTCGATCCCTTCGGGGCGGGGCCGCGCTACGATCTGGCGAGCTTCCCCGGCATGGTCAAGCCCGCCGGGGTCTTCTTGTCGCGATCCAAGTTCCCCTACGAGAAGACCTCCGAATATCGCCGCAAGCGCGAGGCGGGCCAGAACCCCTATCCGGCGCAAGAGCCCTGGTTCCCGATCTCGGGCCCATTGCTCGGCGAACACCTGACTGCGGCGGTGAACGGCTATCCCTACCGGCTCAAGGCCTGGATCAACCACATGGGCAACCCCCTCTACGGTCAGGCCGGGCTCAGCAAGGCCATAGGCGAGCAGCTCAAAGACCCTGCCGTGCTGCCCCTTGTGGTCAGCATCGACAGCTTCATCAACGAGTCGTCGGCGCTGTCGGATTACATAGTGCCTGATACCCTCACCTACGAATCCTGGGGCTGGGCCACCGCCTGGCACGGGGTGATGACCAAGGTCTCCACCGGTCGCTGGCCTATCGTGGAGCCAAGAGTCGCCAAGACTGCCGAGGGGGATCCGGTCTGCATGGAGTCCTTTTTTACCGCGGTGGCCAAACGGCTGGGGCTGCCGGGCTTTGGCGAGGGGGCGCTCAAAGGGGCGGACGGCAAGTTGCATGGCATGAACAGGGCGGCGGACTTCTCCCTCTACGGGGCGGCCAACGTCGCCTATCTCGGCGAGCCGGTGCCTCCTATCGGGCCTGAGGATCTCGCCTGGTCCGGGGTGGAGCGGATCCTGCCGGTGCTGAATGCCACCCTGAGTGCGGAGGAGGCGGGCCGCGCCGCCTATCTCTTCGCCCGTGGCGGGCGCTTCGAGCCGGCGGCCAAGGGGCGCGATGACGCGGGTCAGCCAAGCAAGCGCTGGCCCAAGCCGCTGATGGTGTGGAACCCCGAGGTGGGCAGCCGCCGCCACAGCCAGAGCGGGCAATACTTGAGCGGTACCCCGCGCTTCTTCCGCCCCCAGCTGGCGGACGGCACGCCGCTCAATGAGGCGTTCAAACCGGCCCAGTGGCCGCTGCTGCTCACCAGCTACAAGTCCCACACCATAAGCTCCATGAGCATCGGCTCGGATCGCCTGCGCCAGGTGAACCCCAGCAACCGGGTGCGGCTCAATGAACAGACGGCGGCGCAGCTGGGCATCGAGAGCGGGGACAGGGTGCGGGTCAGTACCCCGGATGGCAGCGTGATTGGGGTGGCCGAGTGCGTGGCCGGGGTGCAGGCCGATGCCATCGCCATCGAGCACGGCTTCGGCCACAAGGAGCTGGGGGCGCGGGAACACTGGATAGACGGCCAGAAAGTGGTCGCCAATCCGCTGCGCGGAGCCGGGGTCAATCTGAATGACTTGGCGGTGCTGGATCCCAGCCGCCATGGCCGCTACCCCCTGGTGGACTGGGCCATCGGCTCGTCGGCCCGTCAGGGGCTGCCGGCCCGGGTGGAGAAGCTGGTATGACAAACCAATGAAAACGGGGCCTGCGGGCCCCGTTGCTTGTCTGCTCTGCGTCACAGTTACAGTCACAGTGTGACGTCGACCCACACCAGGCGGTGATCCGAGCTGACGCCCTTGGCGATGCCCAGCTTGGCGTCATACACCAGGTGGTAGCCAGGTTCGAAGCTGGCCGGCCAGAACACGCCGGAGGCGACCGCGTTCAGGTTGGCGGAGGGCAGCACGTGGTCAAGCTGCAGGCCGCTGCTGCTGGTGATGCGCTCCGGGGTGGGGCGGTTGTTGTTGCGCTTGCACTGATCCGGCTGGCTGGCGAGGCACTCGGGGCCGCCCTGGCTGACCGGGATCAGGGCGCCGTTGGTGACGACCTGGTTGACCAGCGCATGGTTGTGCAGATCCTGAATGGCGGTGAGATCCCCGTCGCCAATCTGGGGATCGGCGTTGAGATCCCCGGCGATGACGAACTTGGCGCCCTCGGCCAAGCCACCCGCCTTGCCTGCGTCATCCACCATGTAGCCTGCCCCTGCCACATAGTCCTGCCAGAAGGCTATCTCCGCACGGTTGCGTTTGACGTTGTGGCGCGCCGCGTTGCCGAAGATGGGCGGGGTCGGGTGGGAGATAAGGAAGTGGAGCACCTCCTCCCTGTCTCCCTGCCTGATGCGCACCGGCACGTCGGCGTGGTTCTTTGAGGAGAGGGGGAGCGCCTGCCAGGCGGCGTCGTCATACCAGGCATCGCCACACTGGCGGCCGCTCGGGATCGGTGCCCTGGGGTTGTGGCAGTCGTCGATGACGGGGTTCGCTTCGCCCGGCATCTCCTTCCACTTGAAGGTCTGGAAGGTGCGGATCTGCCTGGTATCGATGGGATACCGGGACATCACGGCGAAGGCGTACTGGCCGTGATAGCTGCCAAAGCCCCAGGCGTCGTCCGGCCTGCTCACTCGGCCATCCAGGTTGAGGTCATGGCCGCTCATCAGGCCGGTGTTGGTGGCGAAGTTCTGCAGCACCGGATAGCTGATGGCGGTCACCTCGTCGTGCTGGGCATGGGCCAGGTAGTTGTCGTTGAAGGCGTGGAGGTCCGTGGTGTCGCTGCCCTTGCCGTCATTGTCGAATTCGCTCAGCAGCAACACGTCCGGCCGGGTGCGCTGGATGATTTCGGCGATGTTGCGGATCTGCTGCACGTCGAGGGCCTTGGTCTTCTCGGCGCCGCTCAAGGTGCCGTCGGCGAGGCGGGCCAGCAGGGCATCCTGCTCGGTGCGGGTCAGGGCGAGCTCTTCCCCCAGCATGCCGGGTGCAGTGCGATCGAAGGCGAGATTGAAGGTGGCAAAGCGAACCATGTCGGGCCTCGGCGTCAGTGTGGCCGGGACAGCCTGCCATCTTTGGCAGGAAAATGGCAGCACCCTGCCGAATTTCATGGGAAAGGTGCCCGGGTTTCCCCCGTGACACGCAAGCGCTCGGCTCAGGCCCAGCGGGAGAGAGGGGAGGGAATGGCGTAGGCGTAGCCCTGTTGGTAGTCGCAGCCCAGCCGGTTCGCCACCTCGATATGGGCCTGGGTCTCCACTCCCTCGCACACCACGGCCATGCCGAGTCGTTGCAGGTATTTCACCAGCCCCGTCAGCATGTTGAGGGCATGGGTGCTGCGTACAGCCTGGAGCAGCAGGGAACGATCCAGTTTCACGATCTCGTAGGGGAGCATCATCAGGCGCTGGAAGTTGCATGCCAGGGAGCCGAAGTCGTCACAGGCGATGTGGGCGCCATGGGCTCGCAACACCTCGATCATCTCCCTGTGCTGGTGCTTGATCCTGACGTGTTCCAGCACCTCGAACCAGATGGCGATCCCCAGCTTGCGGGCCTGGAGCAGCACCAGCAACAGCAGATTGCGGTAGGTGGGGCTGGAGAGCGCCGGATTGAGGTTGATGGAGAGCGCATAGGGGCCTTTTTGGGCGAGCACGGGCAGATCGCGCATGATGGCCCTGAGCATGACGATATCCAGGTGCAGAGCGTCATTTTCGCCGAGGGCGGCAAAATCGATGCCCTGATAACCCTGGCTGCCGGCATCCCAGCGTCTGGCCAGCACCTCATACCCCTTGACCTGACGATCCTGGCCGATGATGGGCTGGTAAAAGGGGACGACGATATCCGCCATGCTGACCATGGCACTCACGGGATACTCTTCTTTGAACGCAAACATGGCTCTCACCTGACGGGAACATGGCTGCGCATCATACAGGGAGGGTCTAAAGGGAGGCTGTAGGAAGAGTCTGATAATGGGCCCTGCTTGGGCGTGGGCAGGAAGGGATCAGGGAAGGGCATGGCCCTGTGCAGGTGCGGTGCCAGCCAGGGGGGCTGCGTGCATGGCCTGGGCAAGCCAGGACCAGTCGAGCATGGGGGAACCCGCCTTGAAGCGCTGATAGGCGCATCCCTGACGGATGGTCAGGAAGAGGGTGCTCGGCAGGCCGAGGCGGTTGAGGTAGCGCACCATCACGTCTCCCTGGTAATCCCGCAGCCGCAGTTGCAGCTCGGGCAGTGTCAGCCCGTGCTCGCGACCCGTTTCATCCCAGATTTCAAACATCTGTGTGCACTCCTTGCGACATGAGGCTCCACTGTTTCTAAAAAGTGCGGGGAGGGCAATTGTCAGATCTGACAGCGCCATATGGATTCTATCCAGAAAAGCGAAAACCCGGCGCGAGGCCGGGTTGTCTGAAGGATGGTGGAGGGAGAAGGATTCGAACCTTCGAAGGCAGAGCCGTCAGATTTACAGTCTGATCCCTTTGGCCGCTCGGGAACCCCTCCACAGGGGCATTGCATATTGTGTTCAGGAAGATGGTGGAGGGAGAAGGATTCGAACCTTCGAAGGCAGAGCCGTCAGATTTACAGTCTGATCCCTTTGGCCGCTCGGGAACCCCTCCACGGGGTATTTTCCTGATTTTTACTTACTTGACGCACTTGAATGGTGGAGGGAGAAGGATTCGAACCTTCGAAGGCAGAGCCGTCAGATTTACAGTCTGATCCCTTTGGCCGCTCGGGAACCCCTCCCCAAGTGCGAGGCCGCATACTACCAGATCCGGCAAGGTTGTGAACCCCTTGGCCGCATTCTGACGACAAAAAAGTGTCAAGTGGTCATTTTTTGATATGTTTCGCTCAAAATTCACACTTTTCAATGACTTTTATGTCGCTGCCGAAACGGCGAGGGGACGTAGGGGGGCTGGCTGCCAGGAGCCACGGGGCTCCTGGGGAGCTGGCGCTCGCTCAGGCGTCGGCGGGGCGGGCCTGCTGGCAACCCTGCACCGCATGGGCGATGAGTTCGAGGGCGCTCTGCTCGCAGGGGGGCAGCACCTCGTCGCAACTCGCGATCGGGGTGACGCGATCCCCCCACTTGATGAGGGCGGCGCCCCAGGTCAGCCCGGCCCCGAAGGCGGCGGTCAGCAGGTAGCTGTTCGGCTTGACCCGACCCTGCTCCAGCGCCTCGCACAGGGCGATGGGCACGGTGGCGGCGGAGGTGTTGCCGTACTGCTCTATGTTGACCATCACCTTCTCCATGGGGGCGTTCATCCGCTTGGCCAGGGTCTCGATGATGCGAACGTTCGCCTGGTGCGGCACGATGAGGTCGATCTGCTCGGGGGCGATGCCGGCCTGGGCCAGTACGGTGCCGGTGGCTTCGCCCATGCCGCGCACGGCGCGCTTGAAGATCTCCTGCCCCTCGAAGTTGAAGGTGAAGAGGCCGTCAATGTCGGCGAAACGCACCCGATCCGTACCGAAGTTCGGCACGTGCAGTATCTCCCGCGCTTCGCTGTCACAACCGAGCTTGCTGGCAATCAGGCCGCTCTCCTGCTCGCTCGCCTCGATGATGACGGCGCCTGCGCCATCCCCGAACAGCACGGCGGTGTCGCGCTTGGCCCAGTCCAGCAACTGGGTCAGCCGCTCGGCACCGATCACCAGCACCCTTTGCATCATGCCGGTCTGCACCAGGGAGGTGGCGACCGAGAGGGCATAGACGAAGCCGGTGCAGGCGGCGTTGAGGTCGAACACCGCCGCCTTGTGGGCGCCGAGGGCCTGCTGCACGGCGGAGGCGCCATTGGGGACCAGCGTGCCCGGTGTGGCGGTCGCCAGGATGATGCCATCGAGGGCGGCGGCGTCCAGACCTGCGCACGCCAGGGCGCGACGGGCGGCCAGGGTGGCGAGCGTCTGGGTGCTGACATGGGAGACCCGGCGGGCCTTGATGCCGGTGCGCGGGTAGATCCACTCGTCCGAGGTATCCATGATGGTGCCGAGGTCATCGTTGGTCAGCGAGGCGGGGGGCAGGCATTTTCCCCACCCGGTGATAGTGGCGTATGTCATCTTGTCGTCGCTTGTCGTGATGGCCGCCCTGGGGCGGAAAGTGGCGAAATTATGCCGCACGGGGCGTTCACTGTCATCCTGCGGTCCCCCCAGTGTAAGGGGAGTGGCGGGAGCAAGACCGTGATTTTGCTTAAATTTCCGCTTCTCCTTGCCGTAAGATGAAGGCCCGACCCAGGCTCTCCCTTCCCGAGGTGTTGTCAGTGCACAAAGCGAATCTCAACCTGTTGCCCACCCTCAAGGTGTTGCTGGAGACCCGCAACATCAGCCGGGCGGCGGAGCTGCTGCACCTGAGTCAGCCCTCTATCAGCAAGCAGCTCGGCCAGCTTCGCAGCGAGTTTGGTGACGAGCTGCTGGTGCGGGAGGGGCAGCGCTGGCTGCTGACGCCGCGGGCCGAGAGTCTGGCGGCGGCGCTTGCCGACTCCCTCGGTGCCCTGGAGCGGCTCTACGCGGCGCCGGAGTTTGTCCCCGAGCGCTGCGAGCGGGTGTTCCGGCTCGCCTCCTCCGACTACGTGGCCCAGCACATCCTGCCGGACATCTGCGCGGCGCTGGCAAGGGCCGCGCCCCAGGCGGCGCTGGAGTACAGCCTGTGGGACAAGCGCCTGCTGCCGCAGCTGTGGCAGTCCGAGCTGGATCTGGTCTCCACCATCACCGAGCTGGTGCCGGATCAGATCCGCGGTCTGCATCAGGGGGAGGACAGGCTGGTGATGCTGATGGGGCGCCATCACCCGCTCTCGGGCACGGCGCCCAGCCTGGAGGAGTACCTCGCCTGGCCCCACCTGCAGGTGAGCGGCGGCGGCGACAAGGACAGCCCGGTGGAGCAGGTGCTGGCGCCCCTGGGGCTCTCCCGTCGCTGGTTTGCCCGTGTGCCCTTCTTCCAGGCCGCAGTGGAGGTGCTGCTGCGCACCGATTGCCTGATGACCACCCCGGCCCACATCGCCTGGCAGCTGTCCAGGGAGCATGCCCTGAGTTTTTGCGACCTCCCCTTCGCCACCCGGGTGCAGCAGTATCATCTGCTGTGGCACCAGCGCCACCACCTGGATCCGGCCCACCGCTGGTTTCGCGAGCTGGCCTACCCCTTCCTGCGGGATCACCTGCAATTCACCCTGGGGGAGAGCCGCAAACAGCTGGAGCGGAAGGCAGACCCGCTCCGCTAGGGCAGTCCGTTATGCCAGCCTATAGCCGTTGGCTATGGGCTCTATTCATAACTTTCACTTCTGGCATAGCTGGCCGACCCCTACCCTGATTCCGGGTAGCAACATTCGGCTTGAAAGAAGGACAGAGTATGGAAATGACGAGTTGGCTGGCGCTCGCCGCCATCTGCGTGATGGGGGCCATCAGTCCGGGGCCCAGCTTGGCGCTGATCATCCGCAACACTGTGCAGGGGGGGCAGGGCCACGGGGTGGCGACGGCGCTCGGCCACGGCCTGGGGGTGGGGATCTACGCCCTCATCACGGCGCTGGGGCTCTCGGTACTGATCACCCAGACCCCGCTGCTGTTTGATCTGATCCGCTACGGCGGCGCGGCCTTTCTCGCCTGGCTCGGGCTCAAGGCGCTGCTGGCCAAGCCCGCCAGTGGCGACGCTGCCGACGAGACGGTGCACGGTGCGCGTGGCCGTCAGGGGGCGTTCGAAGGCTTTATGGTGGCCTTCTTGAACCCCCAGCTCGCCATCTTCTTCATCGCCCTGTTCAGCCAGTTCGTGCATGCCGACACCGGCTGGCGTGAGGGGGGCATCATGATGCTGACCGCAGGCGGCATCGATGCGCTCTGGTATGTGCTGGTGGCCCTGGTGCTCTCTCGCGGGCCCGTACTCGCCTGGCTCAAGGCCAAATCCACCGTGATCGACAAGGTGAGCGGCCTGGTGCTGCTGGGGCTGGCCCTCAAGGTCGTGATCTAGCTCCGCGTCGGGTGCCAGCGTAGTCGGCACTCTCTCAGGGCCAGGGGATGAGGGGGGCAGCCAGATGTCCTTGTACCGGGTCAATCCTGCATTCTGCGGTGATCTTAAGCGGGATCAAGGCGGGGGGCGGGGAGTCTGGCTAGAGTGGCGGCCATTTGCAGCCCTTCGAACCGGACGTTATGCGCGATCAGAACCATCACAACCGCCTGGAGTTGCTGGCCCCGGCCAAGAACCTCGCCTATGGCATCGAGGCCATCAACCACGGCGCCGATGCCGTCTACATGGGGGGCCCCGCCTTCGGTGCCCGCAGCGCGGTGGGCAACAGCCTCGAGGACATCGAGGCCCTGGCCCGCCATGCCCACCGCTTCGGCGCCCAGGTCTTCGTCGCCTTCAATACCCTGCTGCACGACCACGAGCTGGAGCAGGCCCGGCGCCTGACCCATCAGATCTACGAGGCAGGGGCCGATGGGCTGATCGTGCAGGACATGGGGCTGCTGGCGCTCGATTTGCCCCCCATCGCGCTGCACGCCAGCACCCAGACCGACAACCGAACCCCGGAAAAGGTGAAGTTTCTGCAGGACGTGGGCTTCTCCCAGGTGGTGCTGGCCCGCGAGCTCTCCCTTGCGCAGATCCGCGAGATAAGCGCCGCCACCAGCGTGCAGCTGGAGTTCTTCATCCACGGCGCCCTGTGCGTCTCCTACAGCGGCCAGTGCAACATCAGCCACGCCCGCACCGGGCGCAGCGCGAATCGCGGCGAGTGCGCCCAGCTCTGTCGACTGCCCTGTTCCCTGCAAACGCCAGCGGGGGAGGTGCTGGTGGAAAACAGCCACCTGCTCTCCTTGAAAGACATGGATCAGACCGACAACCTGGAGGCGCTGATCGCCGCAGGGATCCGCTCCTTCAAGATTGAAGGGCGCCTCAAGGGGCTCGACTACGTCAAGAACGTCACCGCCTGGTATCGCCAGAAGCTGGACTCCATCCTGGCGAGCCGCCCCGATCTGGTGGCCGCTTCCGCCGGTCGTTGCAGCTACACCTTTACGCCGGATCCCAAGAAGAGTTTCAACCGGGGCAGCACCGACTACTTCCTCCATGGCCGACAGCCAGGCATCGACTCGCCGCGCAGCCCGAAATACGTCGGGGAGCCGCTCGGGCGCGTCACCAGCGTGACCCGCGATGGCATCGAGATCGACGGCCAGGCCGTTGCCCTCAACAACGGCGATGGCCTCGGCTTCTTCAAGCCGGGGGGCGAGCTGGTGGGGATGCGCCTCAATAAGGTGGAAGAGAAGGCACAGAGCAAGCGGTTACTCCTGTCGGAACCCATGCCCGGTCTCAAGGTAGGCACCGAGATCTTTCGCAACCACGATCAGGCCTTCAGCAAGCAGCTCGAAAAGGGGAGCGCGGATCGCCGCATCCGGGTCGATATGCGGCTATCGGAGTGCGACGAGGGACTGCGGCTCACGCTTACCGACGAGCAGGGCATTGGCGCCGCCGTCACGCTCCCCTGCGACCAGCAGCTGGCCGACAACCCGGAACGGGCGCTGCAGCAGGCCAGGGATCAGCTCGGCAAACTCGGCAACACCCTGTTTGTGGCTCGCCAGATTGAGTTGGCATTCACTCGCCCGCTATTTATTGCGGCTTCACAGCTTAACGGCTTGCGCCGGGACGGCATTGCCGCCCTGGAGGCGGCCCGTCTGGCTGCCTACCGGCGACCCGAGCGGCGCATTCCCCTGCGAGGCGCCGTTTATCCCCAACATCGGCTCTCCTACCTCGGCAACGTGCTGAACAGCGCGGCGGAGCAGTTCTTTCGCGAACACGGGGTGGGGAGCATCGCCCCCGCGTATGAGGCGAACAAGGAGGAGCGGGAAGTGGTGCTGATGACAACGAAGCACTGCATCCGCTACAGCCAGCAGCTCTGCCCCAAGGAGGTGCCCGGTCTCAAGGCCGAGCCCCTGGAGCTCAAGATGGGCAAGGAGAGTTTCCGCCTGCGTTTTGACTGCCACCGCTGCGAGATGCAGGTGATGGGCAGCCTCAAGGGGTGATGGCCTAGTCCTGTCCCCTTTCCTGGGTTCTTCGCGGGATCTTGGGGAAGTGGAAGTTGACAGACAGGGTGCTGGTAAACTGGCTGTCTCCAAACACACCACCACCATCACCCTGCTGTCGCCGTGCATCATATTGATATTGCCTCCTTCTGGCCAGGTTATACCGTCA
>NZ_JAGKRI010000354.1:0-370 GCF_017939255.1 Aeromonas sp. Prich7-2 | reverse complement strand
GGCGCTGTCCCAATTATGTGTTGGAAGGCTAATCTGGAAGTAGGTCATCACCGCGAGGACCTTCATCATGGATACGCCAGCCTTCCAACACCTGTTGTCCCTCTTTCCATTACTTACTCTGCGTCAGCGCCGTGTCGCTCAGCATGAGCTCGCCGCTCCACACCCGATTACGTCCCTCCATGCCCAGTTACCCACATGCTGCGGCTGTCCCCACTGCCAGGCGGATGCCACCCAGCTGGCCCCCTGGGGCTGGAGCCGTGGGCTGCGTCGTTACCGTTGTAAGCAGTGTCGGCGAACCAGCTCCCTCCTCACCAAGACGCCTTTGGCCAGATTACGTAAGGCTGAGCATTGGGAGGACTACGCCCAGGCT